>JBAXTQ010000099.1:0-13158 GCA_037130115.1 Methylococcaceae bacterium | reverse complement strand
CTGCCGGAATGACGGACTTTTTGGCACTTAGCGAATCATTTTGCTGCTCAGTGTCCCGTCTTAAGTTAGTAGCCGATTTTTTTAGTACGTAGGGCGTGCCCTACAGAAAATAATGTCGCTTAATCAACGAAGGTCTCTGTATATGGCCTAAAGCGCCGTGGAGTACAAACCCGGGTTTGTACTTTGTTTGTCATTAACCTGAAAAAGTTGTTTCAACATGGAATTAAAAGATTATCAACAGCGCGTCATCGATAATTTGGATGATTATTTAGCTCAACTGGTTGTTAATGCCAGCCCAGGCACGGCTTTTAAAGCGTATTGGAATGCAAAAGGCGTGACCGGTATGGAGGCTTATAAAAATAATGTACAGGGTATTCCGCATGTCTGCGCCAAAGTACCGACTGCGGGCGGTAAAACCTTTATTGCGGTTAATGCCATTAAAGCCGTTTTTGATGCGCTGGCGATTCATAACCCGGATCGTAGCAAATTGGTGGTTTGGTTGGTGCCATCCCTGTCCATTCTGGAACAAACCGTTCGACATTTGGATAATGCAGAGCATCCTTATCGGCGACGGCTCAATCAACTTTTCAGTAATCGCGTGGCTGTTTTTGAAAAGCGCGACCTGCTCATGGGCGCAGGGTTTTCAGCGGATACGGTGAGTGAGCAACTGTCTATTATTGTCATGAGCTTTGGCAGTTTAAAAGCCAAGAACAAGGAAGATCGTAAAATCTTTCAGGATAATGCTTATCTGGCCTCCTTTGCCGCTAATGAGGTGGATAAAAATGAATTATTGCTAACGGGCTATGATGCCACAGCGTTAATCAACGTGATTCGTGGTTTGGAGCCGATTGTCATTGTTGATGAAAGTCATAATGCCGAAACTGAACTTTCGGTAGAAATGCTGGTTAATCTCAATCCACATTTTATTTTTGACCTGACGGCAACCCCCAGAAATAACAGCAACATCATTAGCTATGTGGATGCCATGGCTCTTAAAAAACAGCACATGGTTAAACTGCCGGTGATTGTTTCAAATCAACCCAGCCGTAATGAAGCCATTGAAAGCGCCATCATCCTGCGGAAACGTCTGGAAGATATCGCCATTAAAGAAGAAGCGGCTGGCGGAAAATATATTAGACCTATTGTTTTATTTCAGGCACAACCGCGTACCGGCGACAATAAGACCACCTTCGAGAAAACCAAAGAGCAGTTGATTAACTCCGGTATCCCGGAAGCGCAGATAAAAATTAAAACAGCGGATATCAATGAGCTAAAAGGTCTTGATTTGATGAGTCGTGATTGTCCGGTACGTTACATCATTACGGTTAATGCGCTTAAAGAAGGGTGGGATTGTCCCTTTGCTTATATTTTGGCATCCCTGGCAGATAAATCGTCGGCGGTCGATGTAGAACAAATTCTTGGCCGAATACTGCGTATGCCGCATGTTCAGCAGCATGGCCATGAGTTGTTAAATACCAGTTATGTGTTTACCGCCTCCGCGTTGTTTAGCGCAACCTTGCAAAATATTGTTAAAGGTCTTAATCGGGCCGGGTTTTCTGATAAAGATTATCGCGTCACCACACCCGCAGTAGTGGAAGCAAATCAGTCACCTGAAACGGATGATCTTTTTAAAACGCAGGCTTATGACCCTACCTCAATAGACCTGTCAAATAGCTCTATTGATAATCAAGCGGCTTACGAGGTAGCCGATTTTGTGCTTAATCCAGAAGTCATTAATGCCGTAATCAATGATGAAAATGACTCCGGCGATAGTCGAACGCCCAGTGAAATAGCGGTTGACGCTTTAACGCAGCAAGCCGGTATTGCCAGCCAAGCTTACGAAGAACAAGCCCGAGAGGCATTGAATGTTGATATTCCCATCGAGCTGGAAGATAAAATGAACAAGCATAAGCTTAAAGGTAATTTTAGAGACGATGCCTTGGCGTTGAAAATCCCCCAGTTTTTTATTCATGTCGAGTCGCAAGGCTGGATTGAAGACGAGACCACCCAACTGTTTGAGAAGGATTTATTGTTAAAGCATTTTAATCTCGGCAAGGCTGATGCCACGATTAGCTTTGAAGATGTTGAAACAGAGTTATACCGGCTTGACCTGGAATATGTGGATGAGGGGGAATACAAAGTGTCGTCCTTTAAAGCCAAGCCAGAGGAACGAAAAAAATATAACCTGATCATTTTAAAAGGTGACCGGGACAGCCAGTTGATGAACTTGAATGCCAGACTAACAACTCTGATTGGCAACATGACTCCTATTTCTGAACCGGAAATAAAAAATTACATCAGTCGAATTACCGACACTTTTAGCGAGAGCCAGATACGTGATGCGCTGGAACGGGATATTTATTATGTCAGAAAAATAAAACAAAAAATTAACACGCTATCCGGTATCCATGCCCATAAAACGTTTATTGATTATCTGGATGTTGATACCATCCTGATGCAGCCCGGCTTTACGTTGCCGGAAATCATTACACCGTCCGCCAATGCGCAGGACATACCTAAAAGCCTTTATAGTACCGAAGCCGCAATGGGGATTTTTGAAGCCAGAGTCATTAACGAATTTGCCAATCTTGACACGATTCAGTGGTGGCATCGAAACCTGTCCAGAGGCAAAGGCTTCAGGATTAATGGTTTTATCAATCACTACCCGGATTTTATAGTCAAAACCGACAGCGGCAAAATTATCCTTATAGAAACCAAAGGGGATGACAGGGATAATTCTGATTCAGAGTTAAAGCTTAAGTTGGGCAAGCTTTGGGAGGCCAAAGCCGGAGCCAGGTTTAAGTATATGATGGTCTTCGATAATAACCCCATTGATGGCGCTGAACGCTTAGCGGATGCCATTAATAAACTGAGACAGATGTGATGGATAAAATTGAATTTACCTTGCTTTATGATGGCCTATGCCCACTTTGCAGTAAAGAAGTGACTTGGTTATACAGTAGAAATAAACAGGAGAAGCTTGGGTTTCAAGATATTAATGACGCGGGTTTTGATCCGGCTGTTTACGGTAAAACGCACGCTGAATTAATGGCAGAGATTCACGGCGTTTATCCTGATGGCCAAATTATTAAAGGCATGGGTGTATTTCGTGAAACCTATAAAGCAGTCGATTTGGGATGGTTAATGGCAGCTACCGGTTGGCCGCTATTAAAACCTTTGTTTGATTTGATTTATAAAGTGTTTGCAAAATACCGAGTGCCGCTGGCGCGGTTGGTCGCAGGCGAAAAGTCTTGTGATTGCGGGAAGTAACAGGCTTTAACAGCGGGACATTTTAAAACCAAGGAAGATACGGTTGTTACTGCGTTAAGAGAATTTATTAGTCGCCGTAAGCAATTGGAAAGTATTGATTTATTCGGTCAATTCTAAAATCCTCACATTGCGCCCAACCAAAACGAGGTTATAATCTTTTTTTTCAGCTTTCCGTTCAGTGCTCGGTTAGCTTTACGTTTGATAGTCAATAGAGAAAATATCATGCCGGAAATAAGCAGGTTTCTTGGAATTGTAATTTACATGTATTTCAATGAACACAATCCTCCTCACTTTCATGCTGAATACAATGATTTTAAGGCATCGATTGCTATTAATAATTTGGGGCTGATTGAAGGGAAATTACCATCAAAAGTCATGAGCTTAGTTGTTGAGTGGGCACAAGAACATCAAGAAGACTTGCTTGAAAATTGGAATAGTATTAAGGAATCAGGAAATTATCACAAAATTGAACCTTTGGTCTAAAGAGGTAAAAAAATGTTGGCTGTCAATGAAGCGAAATATTCCGGTAATTACTGCATTAGCGTTACGTTCAATAACGGCAGGAAAGGTATCGTAAATCTAAAAGAAACTATTTTTCACGATAAAAGACCGATTTTTTCTGAGTTAAAAGAGGAATCTAACTTCAAAGATTTTAAGGTTGAACATAGCACCCTTGTTTGGCCTAATGAAATAGATTTAGCTTCTGAATATTTATTCTATCTTGCCTTCAAAGAAGATCCGGATTTACAAGATCAGTTTAAGCAATGGGGGTATTCTGCTTAAGATTGGGCTATCAACTTAATACGGGACAGACCTGGCAGGTTTTATAAACCTGCCAGGTCTAACTTCGGTATTTTTGTCCTGACTAAAGTGGGTAACCGAAATTATTTATCTGAAAATCTACATTAATCAAGATTAGGGCGTTTCGCTGGATGGGTTGCCTATATCAAGTGCTACTGTTATCTGCCCTTACCCAATAAAATTAATTTTCCACGCTATCTATTGACACCCACACCAGGAAGACCATGTTAAGACTATTTCATACCGCTGATTGGCATTTGGGCCATTGTTTACATGGCGTATCGCGGCAACTGGAGCATCAGCGGTTTTTGGACTGGTTGCTGTTGGAGCTGCAAAATAAACAGGCGGATGCGTTGATTGTTGCCGGTGATATTTTTGATTCAGCCAATCCGTCAGCCGCCGCCCAAACCCAATTATATGAGTTTTTGGTTAAGGCCAGAACACAACTACCCGCTTTGAATATTGTCTTGATTGGCGGCAATCATGATTCTGCCAGCCGTTTGGATGCGCCGTCATCCATTCTTAATGCGCTGGGTGTTACCGTTGTCGGTGGTTTGGTGCGTGAGGAGGGCGCTATTAACTGGGATAGATTACTGGTGCCGCTGACCAATGCAACTGGTGATATTAAAGTCTGGTGCGGTGCCATGCCCTTTTTGCGTAATGCCGATTTACCGACTGACCAGAGCGACGAGCCTTTAATCTCCGGTGTTAAAGCGCTTTATGCGCAATTGTTTAATGAGTTACAGGCCAAGGCAACAAAGGATGAAGTGCTCATTTTAACGGGACATTGTTATATGGTGAATGGTTGTGTGTCAGAACTGTCTGAGCGCAAAATACTGGGTGGTAATCAACATGCCTTACCGGTTGAATTATTTCCGGAAGACATTGCTTACGTGGCTTTAGGGCATTTGCATCTGGCACAAACCGTCGGTACCAATGAACATATTCGCTACAGCGGCTCGCCGATTCCGTTGTCCTTTGATGAAAGTCATTATCAGCATCAAGTGCTGCAAGTGGATATTAAAAAAGGTCAGTCGGTGGATACTGTTGCCCTTAAAATTCCCCGCAGTATTGAGTTGTTAAGAATTCCTAACAGTAAAGATTTTGCCGGATTGTTGGACGTACTTGAGCAATTGGAGCTGATGGTTTTCGATGAAGACTTGCCGCCAGAGCAACGGCCTTTTGTTGAATTAAGAATCAAACTTGAAAAACCGGAGCCTGGTTTGCGTCAACAAGTTGAAGAGGTGATTTCCAAATTACCGGTGCGTTTATTAAAAATATCGACCGCTTACAGTGGCGGCAGCAAAAGTCTGGCCGATGTGACAATGGAAGAAAGGCTGGAAGAACTGCAACCTTTGGATGTGTTTCAGCGATGTTATCAAAACAAATTTGACCAGGAAGCCCCCGAAAACATGAGTACCTTATTTAATGAATTGTTGGAAAATCTAAGGGCAAAGCAATAATGCGTATTTTAGCGATTAGAGGAAAAAACCTGGCCAGTCTGGCTGAACCTTTTGAGATTTTGTTAGCTGAAGGCCCGCTGCAACAAGCCGGTTTGTTTGCGATTACCGGCGCTACCGGTGCGGGTAAAAGTACGATTTTGGATGCCTTGTGTCTGGCGCTCTATGACAAAATGCCGCGTTTGCCGGATGGTCACGGTTTTGCGGTGGGACACAAAGATGAAGATGAAAACCTGCGCGTTACCAGTAATGATGTGCGCTCTATCTTGCGTCGTGGCACCAGCACCGCTTATGCTGAAGTCGATTTTATCGGCAAAGACAAATACCACTATCGGGCACGCTGGGAAGTGAGTAAAGCCAGAGGTAAAGCGAGCGGCAGGTTGCAGGCGCAGGAAATAATACTCAGCAAAATTGATAGCGGCCAGCGGATTGGTCAGGGCAAAAAAAATACGCTGGAAGCGATCAGTGAATTGATTGATCTTAATTTCGATCAGTTTCGTCGCTCTGTACTCTTGGCGCAAGGCGATTTTGCCGCGTTTTTGAAAGCAAAAAAAGATGAACGCTCCAGTCTGTTGGAGCGCATAACCGGTACGGATATTTATTCCGAATTGTCTATGGAAGCGTTCGAGCGAGCCAGAACAGAAAAAGAAGCCTTAAGCCGGATTACCGGTCTGATGCAGAATTTGATTCCGTTGGACAATGACGCGCGTTTAAACCTGGAGCAGCAACGGGATCAATTCAGTCAGCAATTAACGGAAGTAGACCTGCAAATCAGTGGTAATCAAAAAATCATCGATTGGTATAACGAGCTTAAAAAACGCCAGCAAGCGCAGCAATTAGCCAATGATGCTCACCTGATCCGGCAACAGGCGTGGGACGCCGCTGAAGCCGAGCGGTTGTTGATTCAAAAAGTTGAAGCCGTGCAGCCGTTACAGCCGTTGTTAAGCCATTATAAAGTCGCAAACGATGATTATTTGGCCGCAGAAAAAACGCTCAACAATAGCAGCCAATTACAACTAACCGCTGAAAGTGCTTTGCAAACCGTCAAAGCCCAACTGACGGTTTTGTTTGACCAATTGCAAGCCGCTGAACAGCAACAACAGCAAGCCCAACCGGTATTAAAAACAGCACGGGATTTGGATACCCGTCTTGATGTTATTCAACAAGCTATTAATACCTTGGCTGCCGAAGAACTTAATCTCAATAAGACGCTACAAACTGACCGGCAACGACACCAATCTTTACTACAACAACAAACCGAAAAGACGGCAACCCTTACACAGCTAACGGCTTGGCTGGATAGCAATCAAGCCCTTAAACCTATCGCGGCTGAGTGGAATCGTTGGGAAGGGGAGCTGGAACGCTATCAACAGCTTAATACCCAAAAAACAGCGAATGCTTTGCAGTCCGAAAATCTTAACGCATTGGTTAATAAAGCCGAGCCGGTTTTAGCGGGCTTAAAAACAGCGATTGATGAAAATCACCAGCAACAGGAGCAACAGCAAATCAAGCTTGAGCAACTGAAAGGGCAGGGCAGTCAACAGCCGCTGGAGGTTTTGTATCAAGAAAAAGACACGCTTGAAGCCAGTGTAAAAGCAGTCAATGACGCTTTAAATTTGGCTAATCAGGCACTGGATCTGCAACAGTTGATAAAACAAGATACGGAAAAACTAACCGCTACCGAACAGCTTATTAGTTGTGCGACCGAACAATTGCAAACAGCAACGCAGCAGCAACTCGGTAACGAGCTGATTCTTGAGGAAGCTAAAAAAGCCCTGGATTTACTTCAGGCAACTACCCATAAAAATGCCGAACAATTTCGTCAATTATTAAGTAAAGATCAACCGTGTCCGGTTTGTGGTGCGCTTGAACATCCCTGGAGTGAGGATGATAATTCTGGCGCCGACCTGCCTGCTTTTTTTAATGAGCAGATAACTGCCCAATCAGGCCGGGTTAAAGAGCTGCAAAGCCAGAAAGAAACACTGATTAAAAACAGTGCGGAATTAAATAAAACGCTTAGCGATGCCTTGGAAACTCAGCGGGATTATGCCGCGTCTTTACCGCAAGCGCAGGCAAAACTGGAATCCTTGGACAAGGACTGGCGTGCTTTAGCCCTGCCCGAGAAACCCGATTGTTTAGTCACCGATACATCTCTTTTACCGTTACTCAACACGCATTATGAAAAATTGCTGAGTGCGTTGGCGCTGATCAAAACCCAAGAAAAAGCCGCGCTTGAATTACAAAAACAGCTAAAAAAAGCACAAGCGTTGTTTGACGCAACCCAGTTAAAAACAGAGCAATTAGCTAACGACTATACCGAACAGGACAAGCAACTCGCCAAGCATAAAGCCGATCTGGAACATAGCCGCGCCACTGTTTTACAACAGGAAAAACAACTGCAAGCGATTGTCGAGGTGTTACAAAGTCCGTTTGCGCAACTGGAAAACTGGCCGGTTTATTTACACGGCTCGTACGCTGAACTTAAGGCCAGCGTGCAAAAATTTCAGCAAACCGGGGAGGCACTTGCCAGCGCAACAACCGCGCTGGTTGACATCAAACATGAAGAAAAACTGGCGGCGCAGACTTTGGAGCAATGCCAGCAACACTATCAAGACAAACAAACTGAAATCCAACGTAAAACGCAAGAAAAACTAAGCTTGTCAACCGAGCGGGATGGGGTGTTGCCAAGCTTGGCTTCAGGAGAGGCGGTGTCAGCGGATAATTATGAACAACACATCAATCAGGCCGTGCTCACCGCAAAAACGGCTCATCAACAAGCCGTTAACGCCACCACACAACTGGAAAAAGAACTGGCAAACCTTCAACAACAGCAACAACATTGGCAGCTTGAAGCCAGTCGCAGACAAAATAATAGGGAGGCCGCTTTAACTGCACTGAATCAGGCACTGGAAAAACACGCGATTACCCTTGAGCAGTTAACCGACTTGCTTAAACACGATGAAGCCTGGTTGAACGAACAGAAAACCAATAGGCAGGTTTTGGAACGGGCTTTGCAGGAAGCAACCACCTTGTTAAAAGTGAAAACCGAGGACTGTCTTCAGCACCAAAATCAGGCCGTTGAAACAACCGAAGAAGCCGCCCGGCAAACCGCCGAAGAATTAAAGTTGCAACAACAAAATTTGAGTTTACTGAGAGATGAGCCAATTTTTCTGCTTCGGGAAGATGATAAAAAAATCACCGGCAGCAGTCATTTAAAAGCCGAACTGGAAACGCAACAAAATCGTTGGCAACAATGGGAAAGTCTGAATGAATTGATCGGCTCCAGCAACGGCTCAAAATTTCGGGTCTTTGCCCAAAGCTTAACTCTGGAAGCCTTGCTGGCGCACAGCAACCAACATCTTGAAGACTTTGCCAAACGCTATCACTTGCAGCGCGTACCCGGCAGTGATTTGGAATTGCAGATTATAGATCGGGACATGGCCGATGACGTGCGCAGCGTACACAGCCTGTCCGGTGGCGAAAGCTTTCTGGTCTCGCTGGCGCTGGCCTTGGGACTGGCCTCGTTATCTTCAAACAGAACCCAAGTTGAATCATTATTTATCGACGAAGGCTTCGGCAGCCTTGATCCTGAAACTTTGGACATCGCCATCGCCAGCCTGGATACCCTGCAAGCTTTGGGCAGAAAAGTCGGGGTAATCTCCCATGTCCCTATTTTGGTAGAACGCATTGGCGCTAAAGTCGTGGTTGAGAAGCAGGGCGGGGGACGGAGTAGTGTTGTGATTGTTGGGGGGTATTAAGTTGCCACACGCTTACACTGGTTCCCAATCTCCTGATTGGGAACCCAGGTGGCGAAGCTCCAGCTTCGCGAAACAGGAAGCTGGAGCTTCCACTACCGAATTCCCAAGCTTAAGCTTGGGAACTAGCGCAGTCTTAGCTTACGCGACTGGCTGAATGACAACGGGGTAAAACCATGATTAATCAAATGACCATTAACAGCGTTAAAGCCGTCATTACTTATGATTTGGACATCGATCTGTTTCGCGGCGAATTTATCGGGCTTAACGGAAGCGCTGATTTTTATGCTGCCGATGCCGAGGGCTTAAGGCGCGAGGGAGCGATTTCGCTTAAAGTATTTATGGATGCCTGCCAAGAAGACGGAGTTGAACCGTTTAAAGCGTTTTCCGGCAAGTTTGTTTTGCGAATACCGCCGGAAGACCACGCAGCCGTTTCCCGTGCCGCCATTGCTTCCGGTAAGAGTTTGAATCAGTGGGCGGTTGAGGTGTTGAAACAGGCAGCCAGCTCGTAAGATATGCAGTAAGCCGGATAGGGCGGGCTGTGCCCAGTTCGCAGGGTTTTTTGTAGGGTACACAGATAGCGGTAGTATCAAAATGTTCGGAACCGGGTTGCAAACCCCATCCCGGTTAGGAGTGTCATAGTTATGGCTCTTACTTTACCAAAGGATTAATACCATGACCCATTTTACCCACTTTGACGCCGCTGATTATCTCGACAATGAAGAAACCATTGCGGCCTATCTGACAGAGGCGCTTGAAGATCCCGCCCCCGATATGTTTATTATAGCCGTGAAGACCGTAGCTCGTGCGCGTGGTATGACGCAACTGGCTAAAGATAGCGGTCTGGGTAGGGAAAGTTCAACGGTCAAAATCAGAATATCGAGAGGATTTCTTCAATGCCATTCGTGCGTTCTAACGCGAAAATATCGGGCACGAAAAGCATGTGCCCGATCTGGCTCCTTGATTTCATTGATTTGACCCCATTGATTCATGGCAAATTTAGTGTTAATTTTTAAAAAATTCATCACAAGGTTTAATATGGTTTAATATGGTTTAATATATTGACATCGTTTGGTAAGGTTTGATAAAGTATGATAATGTTTAACGCAATAACACCGAATTTAGCTGATTATCTAACAGTCGGAGAAGCCGCTGATACTCTTGGTGTATCAAAGGCAACGCTACGCAATTGGGATAAAGCAGGTAAATTAAAGCCACATAGACACCCTTTAAATGGATATCGGCTTTATTGTCGCAAAGAACTAGATAGGCTATTGAAAGAAATTGAACAAATATAATAAAAACTGGGATTGATTAATGAATACAAGAGAACAAGATTTTAAAGAAATTTCCAGCGCTATTAGTTCATCAATAAGAGCGTCATCACCTTCTGCACTCCTTGCGGAAGGTGATTCTTTATCAATAATTCGTAAGATTCCTAGTCACAGCGTATCCGTAATATTAACTGATCCACCTTATCACTCAACTAAGAAACACAATATTTATGGGGATAGAGCATTCGCAGAAGATCAGCAATATCTTGAATGGATGGCTGAATATGCAATAGAATGGAAGCGTATTCTAAAACCAAATGGTTCTTTATTTTGTTTCTGTGCGTCAGAAATGGCGGCACGCCTTGAAATTATTTTTTCTAAAGATTTTAATATTCTTTCACAAGTCGTGTGGACAAAGCCTAATGAACCTGGCTTTGATGGCTGGAAACAAAAGATGAAAAAGGAATCGCTTCGTCAATGGTATCCACATACAGAAAGAATTATTTTTGCTGAACCAGCTTGTGAAGGAAATCTACATCGCTCGCCTTTTGCTAATCTATTAAAAGAAATCCGAAAAAAAACAGGAATCAGTACGCACAGTCTATGTGAGTCTATAGGTGCTTACGGGCGTGTTAATCACGGTGGTGCAGTTTCAAATTGGGAGGCAGGTAGAAACATACCTAGTCGTGAACAATATGAGAAAATTTGTGTAACATTATTAGCTACAGGAAAAATAGTATCTATGCCGCCTTACGAAGATGCTGTTAGGCCATTTATGGTGGACTCATCTAAAGAATTTACTGATGTTTGGACATTCCCGTCTGTTAGGCCCTACAAAGGCAAGCATCCAGCAGAAAAGCCAACTTCAATGCTAGAGCAAGCAATTGAAGCAACAAGTTTCCCAGGTGATATAGTTCTTGATTGTTTTGCTGGCTCCGGTAGTACCGCTCTTGCAGCTCTTGAATTAGGAAGAAGCTCAATATCTATAGAAATAGATGAAAAGTGGATAGAAACAATTGCTAACCGCCTTGAGCTACAAGGAGCACAACAACATAAAACAAAAAAAATAAAGATAGATGAATGTGTAATTGCCAGCGAACAAAAAGTCAAACCATGCCAATCATCATTATTCTCACTAAATAATGAATGACTTATAACATCTTCGCCAAAAAATTAACGCCAAGACATAGAAAAAACGGTAGATATAATTTATTAATAATACGTCTTTATATTAAACAACATGATCAGCAAAATGCCCAGTCGAGTTATTAGTAAGTAATGTTACTGTCCTTCATTATGAATCATTAGATTACAATCGAAAAATTGACTAAGGTATTGTTATAAATAAGCGATATTTAAATTTACATCATATCTTTCAAGCGCTGAATTTCGTAATTTTTATTCTGAATATCGTTGTACCTATTTTGTATAGCAGCAGCAAAAGACGGTGCTGTAAATTTTAAGGCGTTTATATGTTCTTGGACACCATTAGCAATAAATTCTTGCATTATTTGTGTTGGCTGATGAAAAAATAAACCCGCAGCAAGAGATAGATCATCCATATAAATTATTCCGGTTCTGTTTATTACCTCATCGACATTACGCTGTAAAATCGTTGCCATCCATTCTATTGTTTCTTTAATTCCTGAGTCTTTAACTACAACATTACAATGATGATGCCCCCACCCAAGATTGTATGGTCGGTGATTAAAATATCCAGATTTAAGCTCTTCGATATGAAATAAATTCAACTGAGTTATAGTAAGACCAACCGCTTTTCTTCCCTCGGCCTGTTGCATACGATTAAAAAAACCCTGAGCAGATAACTCTTCAAGACATAATGGGCAAATCGTTTTACTGTTTTTATTTATAACTCGTGCATCTATCAATTTGTTTAAATCAAGTAACCCTTGATTTAAACATTGTTTGATAATTTCCTTCTTACGAGTAATCACATCACATTCGGGCATGCCATTGCTTTTTGCTACAACCTCAGAATCGAAACAAAACCATACTAAAACTTCAAGTTGAATGCGACATTTCTTTATGTTTTCTGTGCTAGCATATTCATATACCCTAATCCCAGCTCCCTTACGTTTTGTTGTATTAAATCCATAAATTATCTTTTCACCATTTTCTGTGGCTGTAGTTGCCGATATACGTGCAACATATTCTCCATCAAGTGGATTTACCCGATTTTGTGCAGCTTTCCAGTTTAAATTAATAGGATTATTTGAATTCCACTGGTCTCTGGTTTCATAAAAAACCAAGGCATTTTCGCCTAAAACAAGCCCTTTTTCTGCTAATTCTGACTGAATATTCTCATTATAAAAATATTCAGTTGGTGAAATTAGCGCAATAAATCCTTTTTCAAAAAACTGTTCTTTATTTAGTGACGATGACCAATTTGACCAAAATGAATAAGGAATAAGAACAGTACTCGTCCGTCCCACACGGTTTTGATAAATTTCATCATCATCCGCGCCTCTTGTTTGCCCTGTCTTATAAATTTTACTATGTAATAATTCTGGGAGTTTAGGTAATCTAGGAGTCTGTCCGACTTAAGGTTTAATACTCCATTTTCTTCATAAAAAAGCC
>JBAXTQ010000098.1:0-13160 GCA_037130115.1 Methylococcaceae bacterium | reverse complement strand
TTTACGCCTGTTGCTAATGCAGATTGTATCAATCTTGTCAATGCGTAAGTCCTAACTATTTTACTGATCGATTATGGGGTTCTACGCAGACATTGGTGTTAAGTCTTAAGCTATTTTTCGCCAGAAAATATTTTCTGATTATACCGGATTATGGGGGGCACCTAAAATCCTTGAGTGAAGCGGAAATCAATAGATTTTCCAACCAATTCTCGCTATAGGCAAAGCCGTTAAGTCGGTCTGCTGGACATTTTTTACCCTGGTACTTTTTTATCGTCATCGGGTTAGACGGCGTAAAATTATAAATCAGAGCCCAGCCTCTAATATTAAGTTCTGCCGTATCAGACGAACCATGAAAATACTGGGTACTAAAAAGATGTCGATCCATGCGTTGCATCAACCGATCAAGCATATTACTGGTACGATGACATCCAGGATGATCGTAGGCACCGGCATAGAGTTGTCTGTTTTTTTCAAGTTTTTTAATCGGATCGACAATCACAGCGGGTAGGTCTGGCTGTGCTTCACACCATTCACCCAGTCTTCTGATTCGCTGGCTAAATGACTTTTTATTATCCGCCCGATAGCAATCCCATAGTTTAGAGGACACCTCAAGAAATTTGTCGTGAAATTTCAGTTTGGCCCTGTCGCGAATTTTTATAAAAACGTGCAGGAAGCAACAGATAATCAGAATACTGGGAAAAATAACCCGCCAAGCCTTTTGAGTAGCCGCCCATCCATCGGTATTGACCGTTTTAGGTTTATAGTCCGGCTTTACCCGCTTTGCTTCTTCAGTAAAAATGCCATAAGCCTTTGTTAATGCAGCTTCACCCGCATTACTAGCCATAGAGACACCTAAAATACAATTTTCAGCAACGGTTGTCGCAACGTAAGTCTTTACCCCAGCAATATGAGTATGCTTTTCGTCAGCGACAAGATGCTCTGGTATAGAGTGGCTTAGAAGTAAAGCAACATTAAGCTCCCTCTCCCTCCGGGAGAGGGTTGGGGTGAGGGTGATCGAATGTCGCTTTACTTCTACAGGGTTCTATAATGCAGCAGCGCTGTGGATAGTGGTTCCCACCAGGCTATTTCGTCCCAAATGATTTTCCAATCGATACCAATACATAGGGTAACGACCAAAAACATGGGTGAGTCCATAGAAAGACACATCAAATCTTCTCAGATATAAGCCATTTTCAACATCACAGACAAATCCGGTCATATAAGGCATGACAAATGAGGGCCGCACACTGTAACTTTTACCATCAACGATGATTCTACGGATGCAAAGACAGAGTTTTTTTGATTTTCGGCTATCTTTCATCTCATAGCCATCAGTAATTTTTACAGGAAATAACTCAGGAAAATGAGTGATTGTATCGTTGATATGGCGTCGGAATTTTTTGCTGTCTTTTGTAATTTCGTCATATTCACTTCTCTCAAAAGGAATGCAAATGGAGCATTTTTCGCGTAAATTCGTTTTCATGAGACACACCATGATTTTAGTTGTAACCAATATAGATGGTATCTAACAAAATCAATTACATGTCAAATTTAACTTGCCCCCATAATCCATTACAATCAGCATATTTCTAACCAAAAAAATCATATACTAGAAGCAGGAATTATTAATGATCTTACTTGAACAAAAACATAACGATATTAACATCGTTGAATTATCGGGTCGCTTTGTTATGGCAGATTGTTCTGATGTACGTGAGCGCTTAAAATCCTTGATTGATGAAGGGCAGGGTAAGCTTGTTATTGATATGGAGAAAGTTTCTTTTATCGATTCCAGTGCTTGTGCAGTGCTTATTTCGGCATTTAAAGGGATGCAATTAAAATCCGGGCGCTTGGTTTTAGTGACCAGTTCGGCGGTACAATCTTTGATAGAGTTAACCCGTCTACACACCATTTTTGAAATATCACCCACTCAGGTTACTGCGTTATCGGCATTCGATGACCGTTAATGTAATCTGTTTAAAAAAGGTTCTCATTAAAGTATCCAGACTCTGAGTTTAGAAATGTGTTCTTGGCTTACATCAGTATTTCCCAGTACTAATAACTGGCTGGCACCCTAACATTTTATACGTTAACTGAAAAAGAAAATCAGTTTTTTTGCAGTGAAGGCCTACAATTGCACATATTGCAGACGTTGATTGATCGTAACAGTCCGGCAGCTGGCCGATAGCTTCCGGTCAGTTCCAACTAAAAATCAACACACTCTGGGATGGGACTTGAGCGTGATGGGTGATTTTTTATGGATAAATTTCTCTTATCCGTGCTTATCAGTTATAGAGTGACTTAGAAGTAAAGCAACATTCAGCTCCCTCTCCCTCCGGGAGAGGGTTGGGGTGAGGGTGATCGAATGTCGCTTTACTTCTACATGGCTCTATAAATCCGTATTCTATCTTTTAATGATTGAGTCGTAACAACCGTTTTGGCTTGATCCTTATCTACAAGGGAGTAGGGGGAATGGTCAGGCGTTGATAGACTGTTTTTTACCAGGTTCTGAAATCACCGGTATCCAAGTGGACAAAATTATTTTGTGGATAATAACCAACGCCACCTTTGGCCATTGCCAGTGCAGCGTTTTTAATGGTGCTGGTTGCTACGCCTTCAAGTCTTATGTCAATAGCTCTACCTTGCATGTGAAAACTATGCTCGGCAACGCCGTGGCTATGTTTGCGTAACTGGGCATTGGTAAACGGCGAGCGATAACCGGAGACGATATGAAAAGGTTGGGTAACGCCCAGTTTTTGCTTTAGATCAAATAACTGATCCAGCAAAGCGGTATCAATGGGGTGAATATCATCGGTATGATAATCGCGAAGCAGATAATTGATTTCTTGCAGTGCGCCCTGAATATAACGCCCACGCTCAAAATAAGTCAGCTTTAATTTATCGCCGGTATGCGCATGTTCAAAGGAGAGCATTTTGTTGGCAGGGCCATAGAAACGGGATTCAGATATTTCGGGTTGCCGCGTGAAAAGGCGCGAGCGAACAGGTCGCGTGAGCGTGTTGGTTGCTTGTGTCTGTAAATGAATGCGTCCATGGCCATATTGACCGGGATAGATAACTTCTCTAACGGCCGCTGTGGCAACACTCGATCCACCTATTGCCAGCAAAGATCCACAAGCCAGATGCTTTAGAAACTTGCGTCTTGAGGCAATTGCAATGTCTTCATCAATTGTCGTGTTTTTTAATGGTTGCTTGTTCATGGTTTAATCTCAGGTAGCGCCTTATAGCCTATTTTGCACTGCCAAGTCTTAAGTTAATCTTAAATTGAGATTCAATAGTGGATTAAATGCCAATTTACAACAAGTAAATACACTGCTGTTACGCCTGAAATAAGCTTTAATAAAAAGTGGTTTTGTTGTCATTGCCGGCCACCACAAAAAGCGGGACAGATAAATAAAACTGGCCTATTGATTCCGGGAGCGCTGAGCCCCAGCTCGGCGTAGTCAGTAATCGGTTTGACTATCCCGTGCCGAGCTGGGGCTCAGCGTTCCCGGAAAGTTATCTGTCCCGGCTTAAGTTGGTAGCCTCATTGCCCGATGCAGCCAGGAAATACGCATGATACAGTTGAGCAACTTTAATTTTATCCCCCCTTTTTTTGCCTAAGGGGGGATAAAATGTCCGATGTTTATTTTGCGGGCATTCCTAAGCCAGACGCTTACGAAAGGTATTGAAGCTTATTGTTACCAAGCCGCTGAGGAAAATCAGCAAGGTCGGCGGTAATGGCACGGCGCTGATTGTGAAGTTGCTGTTGGCGCTGTTGATTGCTAACTGACCCTGGTTTAAAAAAGTTAAACCTTGATTAAAATCAGTTAAATCAGAATTAACAAAAATTGAGACATTACCTGCTGCCAGTGCTTGAAAATGCAAACTTGCCAAGCTAAATGTTTGCGCCACGGTTACGTCATTACTGATGCCTGGAAATGCCAAGCCAGCTGCATTCATACCGGTTGCCAGTGATAGATCGTTAAATAGCGGGTTGAGGGTGCTGCCGGTAAATGCAAGCAGACCGTTAGTTGAATAGAGAGCATTCAAGCCAAAAGCCAGCAGTTCATCAGTTGAGTCATTGGCGAACAGATTATGTACCATTACATCCACATCGAAAAAGTCACCGACATGGACTTGGCTGCTCGCTGTGTCCAGACTAAATGAAAGAGTGGCTGCATGGCTTGGGGCGATGCTTAAAAGAGTCACGGTAACAAGTGTTAAAATTTGAATCAGGTTTTTCATGGTTTTTATCCAAAGGTAGGGTTGAGGCGGGTCACCGGAAAGTAATCTGGCTTTCCGGTGACCCGCGTTTATTTAACAGTCTTTAAACTGTTGGTATAGCTGTTGTAATAGCTGTACCAGATTCGGTAATCGGCAGCGGTTATGCAACCGATTTTGTCATAGTTGGCTTCCTCGTTAAATCCGGACTGGCCGGTGCATTTGCCAATCTGCGCTTTTATCAGGCTGGCGTCGTTTGCATCGACATCGCCATCGTTATCAAGATCGCCGGGTACAAACAGCTTGATCAGCAGAGGATCATGGTCAGATGACCGATAGGCATTGGCTGCATAAAAGCTGCTGATTTGCGCCCCACTCTTAAACTCGGTGTTGTAATCAAGCGTAATAGGTTCATCAGCATTAATGTGCCACTCAGTGATGCCTTTAACTTGCGATGTTAATGCCGCATTGGCCAGTGCATGGTCAAGGTAACCAGAAGCACCGTCAAACACATAGCTGTAGGCTTTATTATTACCAATAAATTTTTCTACCAGATTTTGATAGCCAGCGTTACGCAATGCGGTGATCGGGTCTTCTTTGGCATAAGCATTCAAGTCGCCGATAATCAAGGCATTAGCTGAGCCACTATGGGTAGGATCTGCCGATAGCCAGTTCGCCAGTGCTTCAGCGGCATCTTTACGAGTCAGATTGCAATTACCTTGACCATCGCCGGTATCAGGATCGTTAACATCAAGACAAGCCGAGCCTTTGGATTTAAGGTGATTAACCGCTATGGTCAGCATTTTGTTGGATGTTTTATCCTGAAAGGTCTGTGCCAGAGCGGGACGATTTTTGGTATCAATAAATAGCGGATTGACAGAAGAATCCAGAATCGCCGCTGAACCGATTACCTTAACTTTGGCGGGTTTGTAGATGATGCCAACGCTAATTTGGTCAGTGCCGATATTACTGATACCTGGGTTAATAAAGGCGTAACTTCCGGCTCCGGCCAACTGGTTAAGACCGTTAACCAGATCAGCAATGGCACTATTACTGCCGTAACCGTCATTTTCGATTTCCATCAAACCGATGATGTCAGCATTCAGGGCATGAATGGCAGGAATGATTTTATTGCGTTGTCGAGTGAATTCGATAGCGGTAGTGGCACCACGCGCAGTCGGGAAACCACCGCCAAGGCCATTGCCATTGAAGTAGTTGAGCACGTTGAAGGCGGAGATACTTAACGAACCCAGTGTTGATAAGCCTGGCGCTGTTGTGCGACTGTTATCGCCTATAAAGGTCAGTGGCTGGGTAGGTTGCAGACGGTAAACGCCAAAATCATAAGCCAGTACGCCAGTGGCGCTGGTTACCGTATTGCCGCTACGCAAGGTATTGGCTGCGCTTAAGCCCGTCGGTTCCGGGTAAATTACCGGATCAGGATTCTGGATACTTGAACCATCGTCAATCAGTATCTGCTTAAGCAGATTTTGCGCAGCAACATCAATAGCGGCTTGGCCGGGAGCGGCAATTTGGGTTGGTGTCATTAAACGACCGCCGGTTGATAGTAATAACTCGCCATAGCGTGCCAGCGTGTAATTTTCGGTAACCGTTAAGGCTTGTGGTAAATTGATCAACATGCCTTCCCGCCATTCCGGGTTATTGCTGATGTTTTCAAACGGTAGCGTGACACTGACTGCCGTTGGCAAGGTATTGCCGGTTGAGCAGATATCGACTGAACTGACACTTTCCAGGCGAGTCATGTTGTAGGCTTCTGTAACGGTGCCGACGATATGCACTCTGTCACCAACATTAACCGGGCTGTTGGAAGTGACGAACAAGCCTTCAGAAGTCGCGGCATTGCCATCGCCTTCATTATCGGCCTGCTGTACAAAAAAGCCGTTCAACTTGGCTCCGTCCTGAAAATCGCCGCTGACTATCGCTTCAACATGCGTAATGCTGCCAGTCAATGGGCTGGCGCTACCATTGCCTTGGATGGCACTGATAAAAGTTGCAGCCTGACCGCATTGAGAAACCTGAGGTGTTACGCCACCACTGGCTCCGCCATTAAAATTTTGGCCGCTGTTAATGGCCGCGAATG
The DNA here is from genome assembly GCA_037130115.1 of Methylococcaceae bacterium. Taxonomy (GTDB): domain Bacteria; phylum Pseudomonadota; class Gammaproteobacteria; order Methylococcales; family Methylomonadaceae; genus Methylobacter_C. The sequence continues at coordinate 6,841 of JBAXTQ010000098.1, read as the reverse complement.
AATTGGCTGAAGCCGAATTCCATACGAAATCTTCATAGAGAGTGCCGTTGCCCTTTAATTGCAACGATTGGCCGATGGGTACCGAGGTTTCAGATACGCCGATATTGACTCCGCTCATGCCTGCGGCAGGGCCGCCAACGGCGACAAAGGTACCTTCATAACTTAAAAACTGTATTACTGTAGTGCCGTTGACCAGAGCGATGCCGTCCGGTGCGCCGTTTTGTATGCCGTCAACCGGATAGCTAAAGCTTAGGGAGCCAAAGCCGTTACCATCTTGATTGGCAATTACACCGCTAAGTGCAGTCGTTTTATAGGCGGCACCGCCGTTTCCGTTATAGAGCACTAGCGACCAACCGCTAAGGTTGGTGCCTGCCGGGCCTGCGATTTCAATGGCTTCGCCGCTGTCAGTGCCGACATTGTCATAGTGGATTTCGTTGATAAAAACCGGCGTGGCTGCTTGAGCGTTACCGAATGAACTGATGGCACTTAGTGCGACCAGTAGCGGGTAGCGACTTATACTTTTTGCTGTCATGGTTAAATTGTCTCGCTGTAAAAATATAAATAGACGGAAGGTATGGACTTTCTTACAGAAAAATATCGACAAGCAACGCGAAATAAATCAACGATTTTTCAACTCTCTGAAATTCTGTAATTACAGAGAAATTACAGGGCGAATATTAAAGTATGGTTAAGGAATTATGACAGTTTGCAAACAATACTGTGACATGTAATACGTCAGTTATACCGGGTTGCCGGTATCTGGTAAAAGCTAAAAACGATAGCTTCTGTGTTTTGGTGAGCTAAAACTTGCTCGGGAATACTTAAGAAATATGAAACGTGTATTTGTATTACATTTCATTAAATCGTCATCAAATAATAATATTTACGTCACATAAAGCGTTTAATTTATCGCTTGCATTTACCAATGTTAAGGCGATATCCAAAATTGAATGTACCTTTGCAATATTTTGTTTGCTTATAAGGTTGAAAACACAGCACGCTATTGCTGTATTTTCAACCTGATATCGATAAAAAATACTTGTAAAGTCGGCATGGTAATCACCGGAAATCATCTAATAAGTAAATGTCCTCTTTAATCTTTGTCATCAGACTGAGCGCAATCAATATTATTTATTGGAGTAAACCCTAGTGATTAAAAAATCTTTTCTTATCGTCGCATTAATGTCGGCCTTATGCGTTCAGGCTGAGGCGGCTGTCAGTCTAAATGCCGATGGCGCATGGAACGTATTTGACGTGGATAATGCGCTTTCCACTTCAGGAAATCTTGACTGGATAGACCTTGACAGCAATACCTTAAGCTTCGACTTCACCTTAACCGGATCAGCCTATTTGAAAGTCGTTGATGGCGGCTTTGCCGGCGACCGTTTTAATGTTTTTGATAACGGTAATTTGCTAGGTCAAACCTCAGTTGCTGTTAATACTTACCCTGCCAGTGTTGGTCTTGATTTTGATGCAGCATTCGCTGATGCTAATTTTAGTCGTGGCGTGTTTTTGTTGGGTGCCGGCAGTCACAGCATCACTGGCTTGCTTAGTCAGTCCGCTTTGGATAACGCCAGTACTGCAATTAATGCCACAGTTGGTGCGGTTAGTCTGACGGCCGTGCCATTGCCAGCCGCTGCCTGGTTGTATTTAACCGGCACTGCATTGATGGGTTTTGTATCTCGTCGTCGTAAAACTACTATTTAGGAGTGTAACTCATGAAATTGAATAAACTTGCGATGGGTATCGCAACGATTTTAACTACGTTGAGTTGTGCGCAAGCAGCAACCACAACTATCAAAATCGTAGCGCTTAACGACTTTCACGGTCAATTGGAATCACCGGGCACACTTCGTCAAACCCCTACCAGTACAGCCGCTTCAAATGTCGCTGTGGGTGGCGTTGACTGGATGGCCGGTTATATTGCCAAACTAAAGAGCCAAAACCCTAATACAGTCGTTGTTTCTGCAGGTGATATTATCGGTGCAACGCCGCTGATTTCTGCGTTATTCCACGATGAAGCGACCATTGAAACCATGAACCGACTGGGGCTGGATTTTAATTCTGTCGGTAATCATGAGTTTGACGAAGGTAAAACCGAACTCAAACGCATGCAAACCGGCGGTTGCCATCCTACTGATTTAAACTCTTGTCGTGGTGTTGACGTTGGAACGCCTGTACCTTTTGAGGGTGCCAAGTTCAAATTTCTGGCGGCCAACGTTGTGGAAACAGCGACGGGTAAAACTATTTTTCCCTCTTACGCCATTAAAGTGGTTGGTGGTGTTCGCGTAGGCTTTATCGGTATGACTTTAAAAGAAACCCCAACCATCGTTACGCCCAGCGGCGTTGCCGGACTGGAGTTTAAGGATGAAGCCGCAACGGTCAATGCATTGATACCCCAGTTGCGTGCGCGGGGTGCCGAGGCTGTCGTGGTACTGATACACCAAGGTGGTGTTGTGCCGACTACGCAAAGCGTTTCGACTATCAATTTATGCGATGGCAATCTGGTTGATTCACCTATCAAAGCTATCGTTAACCAGTTGGATGATGAAGTTGATTTGGTAGTCTCAGGCCATACCCATCAAGCCTATAATTGCCAAATCGCCAACAAGGTTGGCCGTTTAATATCAGTTAGCAGTGCCAGTGCTCAAGGCAAAGTATTAACTGATATTAATATGACGGTTGATAAAGCCACCGGTGAAGTCAGCACAGTCACGGCAAGTAATATCGTCGTTGACCGTACTAATACAACGGTAACGCCCAACGCCGCGATTAAAACCATTGTCAATAATTACAAAGCCATCTCTACGCCAGTTGCTAATCGTGTGATCGGCACAGTCAGTGCAGCAATTACTAAAACGGTTAACAGTGCCGGTGAATCCTCTTTGGGTGATGTGATTGCTGATGCGCAGTTGTTGGAAACACAAGGCGTCGGCTTTGGCGAAACGGTGGTTTCCTTTATGAATCCTGGCGGTATTCGGGCAGATATAACTTACGCGAATAGCCCGGCAGGCGAAGGTGACGGTAATGTGACTTACAGTGAAGCGTTTACTGTACAACCGTTTGGTAATACGCTGGTTTCTTTGACGTTGACAGGCGCTCAAATTCACACTTTATTGGAGCAGCAATTTACCGGTTGTACTGTTGGTTATCCTGCCAGCGCACCGGTTGCCGGACAACCTTTTAACCGTATTCTGCAAGTTTCTAGTAGCTTCAGTTATGAGTGGAAAGAAAAAGGTACGGCTTGTGATAATGTCGATCCAGCCAGTATTAAAATTAACGGTGTTATGGTTCATCCGGCCGCAAGCTATCGCGTTTCGGTTAATAACTTTATGGCTGATGGCGGCGATCAGTTGTATGTACTGACACAAGGAACAAATCGTCTGGGTGGTGCACTCGATTTAGACGCACTTGAATATTATTTTAGCTCTAAAGGTCTGGTCGCACCTGGATTGAAAAACCGCATTACCTTACTGCCGTAAGTTAACGCCTTTATTATTAAAAAGCCCAACCGGCTCATTGAGCCGGTTGGGCTTTTTTTTTGCTACCAACTTAAAAGTTAGGCACGACAGCGGATATTATTAGAGTGGGTATTTTCTTATTTTGAATGCCACACCGATTTTTTGTAAGTATTCACCTCCCCCTTTGAAAAAGGGGGAGAGCATAGCGAGGGGGCAGAGGGAGATTTATCTAATAAAATCTCCCCTAACCCCTCTTTGTTAAAGAGGGGGACTGAATAATTACGATTTTTTGATTTTTTTACTTTTCCCGCGTTAGAATTTCCTTGGGCTTTATCAATCTGTTGATATACTGGGTCTGGTTTTACATTATGTACGGCTGATCCTTGTAAATTATGTTCTGTCAACGATGCAAAGCTAAGGGATAACCAGATATGAATAAAAAAATCGCTAAACCATCAACTTATCTAATTGAAGTTAAAGCACTGTCTGATAGAATCGTAAAAGCGCAACAACCCATCCGTATTCTTGATGCAATCAAGTGGGATGACGCTATCAAACAGGAGTTTTTTAAAGGTCATTGTCAACAACCCCCCGCAATAACCACTGATTATTATCAAAATCGCTCGTTAGGCTTTGACCCGGCCGAAAAAAAACAAGAGTTTTATCAGATTGAGCGTGATCTGGTGCGTAAACTCGGCCAACTTAATCCGCTTAGCGTGATCATGCGCAGGATGTGCCGCGAATACCAAGATGTTGTGCGTATGCTTGAGGCCAGAGGAACGCCGGTTTTTTCTAATATTTCTCAGGAATTATATGGCTCTTCCCAAGATGTTTTTCATGTAGGCGACCCTACTATTGCCAGTCTTGGCAGCATGATGGAAGAAACCTTGTCACAACTCTTGCAGCTGGATTGTTTAAGCGAAGAACCCAAGACCATTAATGCAACCGATGCGGTCGCCATTCTTAATGAAAAAATCCAGGCTATGTTTCCGGGTGACGGCTTACGTGCCATGCTGAGCGATGGTATTATTGCCGATGCCGCAGCGGGCACTGATTACATCAAATTACGCGCGGATGCCGTATTTAATATGCGTGATCTGCGCGTACTTGAGGTTCATGAGGTCTGGGTGCATTTGGGGACTACCTTAAATGGCCTGGCCCAGCCTTATTGCACCTTTCTTGGTAAAGGACCGCCTTCTGCGACTGTCACCCAAGAAGGCTTGGCGGTATTGATGGAGATACTGACTTTTAGCTCTACACCGAATCGGCTCATGCGCCTGATTAACCGTGTCCGCGCCATTACCTTGGCGGAAGAAGGTGCTGATTTTATGGATATATTCACTTTCTTTTTGGATAAAGGTCTTGATGAGGAAGAAAGCTATACGCTCAGTAGTCGGGTATTTAGAGGCAGCAGCACGGATGGGCAGCCGTTTACCAAAGACCTGACTTATATCAAGGGCTTCGTGCTGACTTATAATTTTATGCGTCTGGCGGTTAGCAAAGGCAAACCGGATCGTATTCCCTTGTTGTTTTGCGGTAAGACCATGATTGAGGATATGAAAGTACTGGTTGATTTGGTTGAAGAAGGCACCGTTATAGCGCCACTTTTTTTGCCGCCGCAGTTTAGGGATATGAGTGGATTATCATCGTGGTTAAGTTTTAGCCGCTTCATGACCTCGCTTAATTTCCGGCAACTGGAGCAGGATTACGCGAATATTTTGTGAAGGGCAAAAATCAGTAGGAAAAAGCAATTCTTTCTTTTTATGGTTGATGAAACCCACTGTTTATATAGACCCATGCTTAACCTATAACCAACGTCAGACAAGCATATAAAGGGTGTTGTTTCTATATGATGTTAAATATATAACAGCATGATTTAGTTATAATTATAATTTTCTCTTCGTTTTAATTTTAGGCAAAAAACACTGTTATTTTCACAAGAAAATTATCTATTTTGTGAAAAACAGGCCATTTTTAGCCTGAAAACAGTGAAAAATATTGGTTTTTAAGAGGATTCTGAAAACACCTAAAAACTGGACTGCAACTCGCGGTTTGTACAAAAAACTGAAATAAAATCAAATAACACAGAGAATTACATCTTTATGATATTTAACGGTTTATTTTTATGCAATGACAAGTCATGGAGTTAATTAACAAATATTTAAGCGTAGTTTTAAGATAACTCACATTATATAAAATCAGCACTCCATATAACTCGCATAAAAAACCCTTGCCCGGAACATTCCAAGCAAGGGTCATTTAGTCGGTATTGTTGATGGCGGATTGCAAGCGCGAATCCACTATCTACTAATTTTCATTGTCATACACATTTTTTTAAGCTTTAATACTACGTTTCGCATAGGCCATGCCGGCAAAACCCAACCCCAAAAGGGCAAGGGTAAATGGTTCAGGTACTGCTGTTGTTTGATTGTCTGTTGTGAGCCTGAAGTTGTCGAAAGTCCAAGCTTGACTGTTCGGGTTAAGCGGAACAGCTTGCAATCGAATGCCGAGGGAAGTATCCGAAGCCAAAATAGCCGCGTTGAAAATGGAGGTTATGTCGAAACTCAAGACATTACCAACCAAAAGACCTGCGGTGGAGAAGCTTCCAATGGTGCCTATGCTCGCTGCTTGATAGTCGCTGACATTCTCCGAGTTGTTGCCGGCGTAGGCTAGGGCCGAGATGGTGCCGGTGAAAGGGGTGTCATTGGTTCCGACGAACAATCCGCCAGCTTTGAAGGCATTGAATGTCACAAATGCACTGATGGCAGAACTCTGACCCGTCAGGTTGTACTCCGACAGGCCACGAACCTCTTCAGTGCTAAAACGCCCTACCTCAGCTTTGCCCGCCGGGTTACCATAATCGCCCGCAGTGGAACTGTGAAAGTGTGTGCCGCTACTCTGGTTACTACCATTACTAGCGACAGCAAACGTGAAACCGTTGGTAATGAGTGTTGCAGAAGCAGGCGAAATAAATCCAAATGTAGCAACAAGTGCTACGATCTTGGCGATGTTAAAACTTAATATATTCATAATTTATTCTCAAAAGAAAGGTAAATGAAAACACATTTGGTATGACAAAGACTTAAGATCATTAGGCATCCGAATAGAGGCAAAACATTGCGTCACTGGCTTGCCTAATAGCTTATAAAATTATCCAACTAAATGAATTGAGTGTTTAATTGCCGAAATAGACATCATTATTTTGATCGTTAATCCATTTTTAATATTTGGTTTCTAGGATCAAGTTAATGATATCATAAATATAATAGCAATATTAATGCCATAAATATATAAATATTTTTTTACAATGAGTTATAGTCACCCGCACAGCAATTCAGAGCATCTCAAGCCACCCTAAAAAAACAATAGCTTACGATGTA
>JBAXTQ010000097.1:0-13347 GCA_037130115.1 Methylococcaceae bacterium | reverse complement strand
GAACGGACACCGTTAACAGCTCAATCACTTACACCTTAACAGCCAATGTTGAAAATCTGGCCTTAACCGGCACAGCGGCACTTAACGGTACAGGCAACGCGCTTAACAATACTTTGACCGGTAATGCAGCGGCCAATACATTGAACGGCTTGGTCGGTGCTGACAAACTCATTGGCGGTTTGGGCAATGACACTTATTTTATCGACAACACCGGTGATGTGGTGACTGAAAATGCAGGTGCTGGAACGGACACCGTCAACAGTTCAATCACTTATACCTTAACAGCTAATGTTGAAAAACTGACCTTAACCGGCACAGCGGCACTTAACGGCACAGGCAACACGCTTAACAATACTTTGACCGGTAATGCAGCGGCTAATACGTTGAACGGCGGTGCGGGTAATGACACTATCCTGGGCCTGGCCGGCAACGACGTCTTAACCGGTGGCAATGGCACCGACAAACTCACCGGTGGTGCAGGCGCTGACACATTTGATTTTAACGCCGTTATTGAAAGTGTGAAAGGTGCAACACGTGACAGCATCACTGACTTTACCCATAGCCAAGGTGACAAGATTGATTTGTCCGGCATTGACGCCAACAGCAAAGTGGCCGGCGATCAGGGCTTTAGTTATATTGGCGCAAAGGCGTTTACCGGTGTGGCTGGTCAGTTGGATTATCTCAATAGTATTCTTGCCGGCGATACCAATGGCGACAAAGTGGCTGATTTTGAAATAGCCATTACATTGGTGGGCGGCACATCGTTGGTGAATGCGGATTTTATGTTGTAAAGATAGGGGGAGGCTTTACGCCTACCCTTTAATGTCACGATGTGATCAGGGCAACCGCAAGGGGTTGCCCTTACCGAACACGGACATCCTTTACTTATATTTACTCGTTCCCAAGCTCCAGCTTGGGAATGCAGGCTTGGAAGCTCCAGCTTCCAGTTCCGCAAAACCGAAATACAAACCCAGGTTTGTACTCCCTTAACTATCTAAAAAATTTCACTTAACTACCGGGTTGTTGAGCCAATTTTTAATATCAAGGCTCTTGGTCGGTTATTTCTGTCCATTGGCATTTTTCATTGACCAGTGGCGAGGCATGACCGTTACCAATTCCCTTTGCAATCAAAGCCACAACCCGGTCGTCTTTTGAGTAACCCACATGGGCTTCAATAGGATTGGCCATTTTACCCATGCCAAAGGCATCAAATACTTTGGCTACATTAATGTTGATATTGGTTACGTTAATACAGAGCCTGGAATCAAGATATTTTTCACTAAAATCATGCGGTACGGCATAACTTAGCAAATCATTGGGATCACTAAAAGCAATAATCGATGTTTTATTAAACATGCGTGATGTGTACTTTGAGCCGGTCGACTGGCAATAATCTGCTTTCTGCTCGGTTACCTCAGGAAGTTCGCGGCCCAATTGCAACATCGGGAGCTGATTGGACATCATAAAAATCTGTACATGCCTTTTTTGCAAGGCTTCCCGCTTCATTTTATTAATAGTGCGTAATGTCGATTTTTTGTCCGGGTTCTCCAATAACGATACCATACGCGTTATGCCGTCAATGGTTATACGGCTTCCCAAGCTATGGGATATAAAAACGAAGTCGTCCTGATTGGCGCTATCGCTAAGGACATTGGTAAAATCACAACCTTGTCGGCCGGCCTTGGGAATGTCATCCCAGTTATCTTTGTCCATCCAGCAAAAAGCTTGGGCAAATGACCTTAATATAAGATCCCTGCTTTTACCAAGATAAATAATAGGGTCCGGGCCGGTATCGTTGCTGAATTTTTTTAACATATCGTTAACTTCTGCCCGTCGATAAGAATATTCACCCGAGTTATCAAAGGCCAATAAAGATTTTTGATCGCGGGTAATTTCTGACCAAGTCAATTCATAAAACCATAAATCCTGACTAATGTTTTCATTTTGCAATCGGGTAACGCGTAAATTACCCAGCTTTTGCTCAGGGTCGCTAAAGGACATGAGTTGTATGTCTTTATACGTGCTGGCTTTGGCGGTTAATTTAAGCTCATTGGCTAATTTCTCAAGAAATTCTGTGGAATAACCGGGTAAACGATCGCCAACACCATGAACCATTAATACTTTGGTTTTACTTTTTGGCTTTACCAATCCGGGCGCTATTCCTTCGAAGGATTTTCCACGTACCTGACAGACTCGGGTATCTTGAGCATCGGATTTTTCCAGAAAAGCTTCTGCCACGCCTTTTCCAAAACTGGCACAACCCGATAAAAGAGTAGACAGGGATGCCAGCAACAAGGCGTTTTTTAGCGTTGATAAAGTCATTTTTTTAATCATCATAATTTCTAATTTTTTATAACACTTAACAATAATAAAGAATTGAATTGTAATTTATTCACCTTTCATCTTTCATCTTTCATCTTTCACAAATTGATTATAAGACAAATACTTGTAACTGCCTTTACGCATATTAAAAAACAACAACTCGGGCAGGCTCATTAAAACTCCCGTCGTACCGGCTTTAAGATTTTTCCCTGAATCAAACGGCCAGCTTAAAAAGCCGAACAGACTTTGACCAATGCCGGCGGCAGTATTAAACAATCCAAAAATCGGCCTTAATACCAGACTATCATCGGTAAAAAAAACAAAAAAAGCATCATCCGGATTATAGGTGTACACCGTGCTGCTAAAAATATTCGATTCACGCAGGGCAACCATCAAGCCGTTATTTTTGGCATACAGTTTTTCTAATTGTTGACCACGGTAAGCGTTTAATACCGTATTGGAGCTTACCTTATAATTTTCTTGTACCGATTGAAACGACACAAAAGGGATAAAATTATAAGTGCCTGAAATAGTGCCACCCAGGCGTTGCTTGGATTCTTTTATCAAAAATTCAACTTGCTTCGCTGGATCGTTTTCCACTTTGTTTTTTGATAACAAAGCTTGGTCAAGGGTTCTGAACAATTCAGTCACACAATTACGAGTAAGCAAATTATACTGATAACGTTGTGCCAATTCCTGAAGTAATTTATTTTCATAGTGTTCCAGTCCGGTTAACGCCTTGGTTAATTGGTGCGGCGATAACTCAGGCACCCACCAATCCGGCAGGCTGATACTTTTAGTCGGTAGCGCTTTTTCACCCTGATACCGAACCGCTTTTTGTTGTTTGCCATTGAGCCATTCAAAATAGCGGTTAGCCGACATTTCAAGCTGGCTATAGTTGCTTTCTGTAAGGCCGCCAGGGGTTGTTATGGCTTTTCGGGCTTGTTTAAAATTGGCCTGTGCATCGTTAATTTGAGTCTGTATTGGCTCTGCCTGCTCCACAAACTGATCGGTGCTGATCCATTCACTGTCGATGGCAAAATCATCAATAAAAACCCATCGCCCTGACTGTAATGACTGCTCAATCGCAATATATCGGGCCATATTAACCAAAACGGCATACCCCCAATCAGGTCGGCTGGAATTAACCGACTTTAACAGGCTTAACACCAGTTGATCACGCAAGGTCGCCAATACTTTTTTTTCTTCCGGCGTAACGGATTCCTGCGTTACAAAAAAAGCATCTGCTTGTAACGGCTGCTCTTCCACCAGTACTTTTATGGCGGCTAATCCGGTTAAATAATCAGTATAACTATCGGCAAAGGAATTAATTACCGGGGGAAAGTTGTCTGCCGACAAAACCGATGACGCCGCTGGCCAATGGGTAGGCGTTAAGGCTTTAATATCGGTGGTGATTTGTTCACGGCACTTGGAAAGATAATCTTGACCATAGTGCGCTTCGATTTTTTTTCGTAACAAACCAATAAGCGGCGATGATTGCGGGGTGGGGGCCTTTATGTTGTTTGGATGTTCGTCTTTTTGACTATCCAAGTCATGCTCGGCATAAAAAAGTCCGACGCCGTTTAATCGTAACACCGCTGAAAAATCAGTATCGGTGCCTGGCTTATACAACAAGCGACGTAAAAGAAGGCGCTCTTTATACAAGTCGTTCAATTGTTTAAACTGTTGTTCCTGAGCCAGAAACTGCCATTTAAAATACTCGCCAAGCCGGTTAAAAGTCTCTTCGGTGACCTCAACGTGGCTTAAATGAATACGGCGATTTTGCAAAAAACGATACAGAAAATGAAACTCCTGCTTATCTTGTCTGAGCAGACGAATTAAGCCGGAATCATGATGCTGATAATGATAAATTTCATCACCGAATTGTATGGCGCTATGGCCACCACTGGAATTACCCTCGCTCGCTTCCAAATAAAGATATTCAAATGAGGCTGCCAAAGCGGCACCTGGAAATACCACCAAAAGAAAGAGGCTTATCAAAAAAGACTTCAAGCTAAAACGCATGTTTAACACGCAAAACCGTTGAAGCCTTTTATAAACGATGGGTAAATCAAGACAAGATGTTATTCTTCAGCCTCATAACCAGTCTGAATTTCTTTCATTTTCTCGGCATCGCTACCGGCAAAATTCTTTTTGTAGGTTTCATAAGCGATGCCTTCTACATTGGCTTTCTTCAAACCTTTCCCGATACCCACATAAGTTAATGAATCTTGATCCCAATTAGTCACACCTTCTTTTGCCGCAATATCACTCAAACCCTTAAGGAAAGAATTGTAACCCGCTTCGGGCTTGGATGATTTAACGTAAGCCATTGTGTAATCAGCGACTTCATTTTGGTATTTTTTACTTTTCCCTGAAACCGAGGAAGGGCTGCTAATAATGGAGCTGGTCGAGTCTGAAATACTTTTTGAACTGTCTGAAAAAGAACAACCATTAATAACAACCGATAGGCCAAAGAGAGCCGAATAAAGCAGTGCCTGTTTTAAGTAATCTGAATATAAGCGCATAGTATTTCCTGTAGGATTAACGAAAGAAAAAAGGTAATCAAGAATTAATAAATTGGAATTTTTATTCGGCCTGCGCCACACCCGATTCTTGGCTGGCTGTCCAAATTCGATAATGCACCTCAAAATCGACCGGCACATAAACGACAACAGGTAATTTACTGTTGTAGCGTAGTAAATTTCCATCGCCACGCACCGTTACAAAGGCATCTTGTTCTTTTTTGTCAGGCGGACAGGCCATCAGTGTTGATGCGGGGCCTTGCACTGATTTGAGAACAAAGTAGGAAAATCCCCAGCCTTTTGCGACTTCTTCAGTTAGTTGCCCGCCAAACCAGTGCTGATTACAATCCACTTTACTTGTTTTACCCATAATTATTTCAAGTTTATGGCCCTCTTCATCGGCCTGCGGTTGGAGGTGGATAACCATTCTTTTATAGCCTTCCTCTGCCGGAGGATAAGGCTTCATGCCATAAGAGTCCGCAAAAACAGGCGTACTGAACAGTAAAAAACCGCTAATCACAAGAAAATTGGCATCACGTTGATTCATCTAATCACCTCATTACCCATCGCATTGAAAAACAGGTTATATCCTAATTCATCCATTATTAGTTGTAACTTCTTTTTTCCTGCGGCTCTCAATAAAAAATAAAGTAAAATGATCGATTTTATAACGTCTCAATTCGTCAATCTCAAACAGATATTAATAGGTATCCATGAAAAATTATAAAATCGCAGTGTTAGCCGGTGACGGTATCGGCCCGGAAATTACCCGAGAAGCCATTAAAGTACTTAAAGTTATTGAAGAACGCAACGATGTCACTTTTGAGCTAATGCCTGCTGCTTTCGGTGCCTGTGCCTACTTTGAATTTGGCGATGCTTTTCCTCAGTCAACCATTGATATTTGTGATCAGGCAGATGCCATTCTTAAAGGCACCATCGGTTTGAGCCATGAAGAATCCAAAAAGATTCCCATTGATAAACAGCCGGAACGAGGAGCCTTGCTGCCGTTACGTCGCCGTTACAATACTTACGCAAACTTCCGGCCGGTTTTTTTACCCAAAGCGTTAGGTCATTTTTCACCGCTAAAAGCTGAAATTATCGGTGAAGGCATTGATATTATTATGGTGCGTGAATTAGTGGGCGGACTTTATTTTGGCCATAAGGAAACGGGGATTAACGAACAAGGCTTGCGCTATGTTAAAGAAACCCTGGAATATGACGAATTGCAGATCAGTCGCATTTTGCATCAAGCCTTTAAATTGGCTCAAAAACGCAAGAAAATACTCCACAATATCCACAAGAGTAATGTCTTAAAATCCAGCGTACTCTGGAATGAAATACTGGATGAAGTCGCGGTAAACTATCCGGATGTTGAAGTTATCCATCAATTGGTTGATTCGGCAGCGACCAACCTTTGCCTGAGACCGACTCAATTTGATGTCATGGTAATGGAAAACATGTTTGGCGACATTCTCAGTGATCAAGGCGGCGGCATTTTAGGTTCTCTGGGCCTAATGCCTTCTGCTTGTCTGGGTGACGACAAAGCTTATTATGAGCCGTCACATGGCTCTGCACCCGACATTGCCGGTAAAAATATTGCCAACCCTTACTCCATGATTGGCTCGGTTGCCATGATGCTGGAAAACAGTTTTGATATGGCCGAAGAGGCAAAAAATGTATGGGCGGCCATGCAGGGCGTTTTTGGCGACGGCTATTCAACTGCCGACCTTTCCAAGCCAGGTACTGGTGTCGTCATGATTAGCACCGTTGAATTTGGTGACAAGGTTGTAGAAAAACTGAGAGCCATGCCAAAAGTGTCCAGCTAATCAGGCTTTTTATTTACCACGAAGACACGAAGAAAGAAAACTTCGACCAGGCTTGTGGTGAGAAACTTCTAATAATTAAGGGCGAAGAGGCAATCTTCGCCCTTTTTTGTGTACAACGATTGTAAGTATTCAAGCCCCCTCGCTATACTCTCCCCCTTTGAAAAAGGGGGAGAGCATAGCGAGGGGCAGAGGGGGATTTATCTAATAAAATCTCCCCTAACCCCTCTTTGTTAAAAAGGGGGGACTGAATAATTATCAACGGTTTGTTTTTCTCAATAACTGCCTTATAATTAAACCGTTATTACGGTCAAATTAAGAGGCAATTGATGTCAAACGTGGATTTTTTACAGCAGGTTATCACCGCTGAGGGCTTTGTGACGGCGAGCGTCCTGGCTAAGGTTTTACATATTACCCAGACTGATCTGGCCCAAGTCACAGGGTTATCGGTTGACTCTGTTTCTAAAAGCGCAAGACTTAAAAGCAGGGCGACACAAGCCAGATTGAAAGATACGGTGGAAATTATAAACCGCGTAGCTCAGTGGTCTGGTGGTGAAGGACGTGCTTTTGCGTGGTTTCGCTCTCAGCCGCTGCCGTCATTCGGTGATAAAACGGCTGAGGATTTGGTAAAAGAAGGGCGTGCAGATGCGGTTAAAGCTTATCTTTCCCGAATCGCTGATGGCGGCTACGCTTGAAAATACCCGTCTGCCGTTATACCGGCCTCGTCTATCGGGCGCATCATCCTATGTGGGCTTATTCGCCACTGTCCGGAGCCGGTGCCAAAATGCACGGCGGCCGTTTCAATCGACCTGGCAATAATTCACTCTACACCTCATTGGATCCAACTACCGCATGGATGGAAGCGCAACAGGGCTTTCCGTTCAAACCTCAACCGATGACGCTGGTTGCTTACCAAGTGGACTGTGACGACATCGCTGATCTTAACGATATCAAGGTACAACGTATATTGGGGTGTTCATCCGTTGAGTTGGGTTGTGCATGGGAAGCTATGGCCGATCAAAATCAAGAGCCGCCGACCTGGTTACTTGCTGATCGATTACAAGCCAACGGTGTTGCCGGTTTGCTGGTGCGCAGCTTTGCGCCCGGTTGCTCGGAGCATAACGGCAATCTTGTCTTGTGGGAATGGTCCAATGCAGCCCCTCATTCGGTACTGGTTATTGACGATTTGAGCCGCCTCCCAAAATCGCAGGATTCTTGGAGCAACCCTGAATAGAACAAAGCCTGACAAGTTTTACAAGATACTCTTGTATTAAACATTTCCAGACCTATATTGTCTGTTATTCATGTTAAACAATCTCCGGGAAATCCTGATGAATACTCGATTAATAAAACCGCTGTTATTGATGTCTCTTTTATCCGTTTGCGGGTCAACATCCTTGATATTACAGGCGGCCGGTATGCCCCCTTATGTTGACGGACAGCCGGTTCCATCTCTCGCCCCTATGCTGGAACGCGCCATGCCGGCTGTGGTGAATATCTCTACATCAACCAATATTCGGGTTAGCGAAAATCCGTTGATGCAGGATCCTTTCTTTCGTGAATTTTTTAATGTACCCGAACAATTGCAACGGCAACAGAAAAACAGCTTGGGGTCAGGCGTTATTATCGACAGCAGTCAAGGCTTGGTACTGACCAATAATCACGTCATTGATAAAGCCGATAAAATCATGGTCACCTTGCATGACGGTCGCCAACTCAACGCGGAATTAATCGGTACCGATCCGGCATCCGATATCGCTATCATTCGGGTTCCCGGCAACAATTTAACCCAATTACCCATTGCCGACTCAAGTCTACTAAAAGTCGGTGATTTTGTCGTCGCAATTGGCAGTCCGTTCGGGCTAAGCCAGACCGTCACTTCCGGCATTGTCAGTGCCTTGGGGCGCTCCGGTCTGGGCATAGAAAAATACGAAAACTTTATCCAGACCGATGCGTCGATTAATCCAGGCAATTCCGGTGGCGCTCTGGTCAATCTTCGGGGTGAATTAATCGGCATGAATACGGCAATTCTGGCACCCAACGGCGGCAATGTCGGTATCGGTTTTGCCATTCCCACCAATATGATTATGACCATTAAAGAATCGCTGGTTAAGCACGGTGAAGTGAGGCGTGGTTTGTTGGGCGTCACTACCCAGGATTTAACACCGGAACTGGTCAGTGCGTTTAACCTGGAAAACAAGCAAGGTGCCGCCATCAGCCGCATTGAAAACAATTCACCTGCGGCAAAAGCCGGTTTGGAACCGGGTGATATTATTGTTGCCGCTAATGGCAAAGCGGTTAAAAACAGTCAAGATATAAACAATATCATCGGGTTATTACAAATTGGCGACAAGGTTAGTATAGAATTCTTTCGCGGTAACGAGAAAAAAGAAGTGACTACGATGATTGGTAAACCGGTGCAACCCCAATTGGCCGGTGAAACACTGCATCGTTTATTACAAGGCACGCTGCTGGGCGTAACGCAAAAAGATCAGGTTGAAGGTATTTTACTTGAGAAAATAAATACCTCGTCTTACGCTTGGCGAGTGGGTTTACGCCCCGGCGACGTGATCATATCGGCAAATCGCTATCGTGTACGTAATCTTGAAGAGTTAAAACAGGTGGTTGATCCGGACAATGCCCTGTTAATTAATATCCAACGTGGACAGGAAGGCTTCTTTGTTGTGTTAAGATAATAGAACAGGCGCAAGGCTAAAGGTACAAGGCGAAAAAAACTTGTTTTGACTTTGCCTTTTGGGCTACCACAAAAAGCGGGACAGATAAATAAAACCGGCCTATTGATTCCGGGAGCGCTGAGCCCCAGCTCGGCGTAGTCAGTAATCGGTTTGACTATCCCGTGCCGAGCTGGGGCTCGGCGTTCCCGGAAAGTTATCTGTCCCGGCTTAAGTGGGTAGCCGCCTTTTGTCCTTTGCCTTTGGCCCTCCTATAAGAAAATATGAATACAGACAAACAATTTATCCCCTTAAACATTGCCATCTTGGTGGTTTCCGATACGCGCACCGATGCCGATGACACATCGGGTAAAACTTTGGTAGAACGTGCAATAGAAGCCGGACATCAGGTTATTGAAAAAAAAATAGTGCCTGATAATATTTATCAGATCAGGGCTGTTATCTCAAACTGGATTGCCGCAGATAACATTAATGTGGTGATAAGCACCGGCGGCACCGGCGTAACCGGTCGGGACGGAACGCCGGAAGCCGTGGCACCTTTACTGGATAAAGTGCTGGATGGTTTTGGCGAAACTTTCAGAATGCTGTCTTATCAGGACATTAAAACGTCAACCATCCAGTCCAGGGCACTTGCCGGAGTCGCTAATGCAACCTATCTGTTTTGCCTGCCCGGCTCATCGGGTGCCTGTCGCACTGCTTGGGATGCGTTAATTAAAGAACAACTGGATCACCGCACCCGACCGTGCAATCTGGTTC
This sequence comes from Methylococcaceae bacterium, assembly GCA_037130115.1. GTDB lineage: Bacteria > Pseudomonadota > Gammaproteobacteria > Methylococcales > Methylomonadaceae > Methylobacter_C. The sequence goes on along the minus strand of JBAXTQ010000097.1, from coordinate 3,228 downwards.
AGCTCATGCCCAGACTACTGGAAAAATAATATGCAATCCTGTTTTTTATTTCTGGGTGCGCTCAGCGCACTCATCGGCGTTGGCATGGGTGCCTTTGGCGCTCATGGTTTAAAAGCCGTCTTAAGTCCCGAACTGTTAACCGTCTATCAAACCGGTGTCACCTATCAAATGTGGCATGCGTTAGGTCTGATGGCTATTGCATTCATGCGCCAGCAAGTTCCTGAATCCAGATTACTGGGCTGGGCAGGCTGGCTAATGTTTATTGGCATACTCGTATTTTCCGGTAGTTTATATCTACTGGCACTACTCGATTTAAAATGGTTAGGCATGATTACGCCTTTTGGCGGCGTCAGTTTTATCACAGCCTGGTTATTAATCGCTATTTTTGCAGCAAAAAAACCATATCACAACAGGTATTCACATGCGCGACGCTAATCCCCAAACCATTTATTTAAAAGACTACACCGTACCTGACTATCTGATTCATAGTGTCGATTTAAATTTTGACCTGGCTGAAGACAACACACGGGTTGTCTCACGACTGACCTTAAGCCGCAATCCTGCCAGTCAAACCGGTGATGCCGCCTTGATTTTGGCAGGCGAAAACTTAGGGCTAATCAGCGTGGTTTTAAATGACGACCAGCAATTAACCGATCAACACTACCTGCAAACCCCGGATTCGTTAATTATTCATGAAGTGCCGCAGCACCGGAGTTTTGTGCTGACCATCGAAAACACCATCAACCCGAAAGCCAACACCGCCCTGGAAGGTTTGTACCTGTCCAACGGCATGTTGTGTACCCAGTGCGAAGCGGAAGGGTTTAGAAAAATCACTTATTTTCTCGATAGACCCGATGTGATGGCGCAATTTACCACGACTTTGGTGGGTGACAAAGACCGCTATCCGGTTTTATTGTCCAACGGCAACAAAATCGCGCAAGGTGAGTTAGCGGATAATCGCCATTGGGTAACCTGGGAAGACCCGTTCAACAAGCCGTGTTATTTGTTTGCACTGGTTGCAGGCCAACTGGACTGTATTGAAGACAGCTTTACCACACTGTCCGACCGTATTATTAACTTGCAGATTTTTGTTGAAAAGCACGATCTGGATAAATGTGCCCATGCCATGCAATCGCTTAAAAATGCCATGCTTTGGGATGAACAAGTCTATGGTCGTGAATACGATCTGGATTTATACATGATTGTTGCCGTCGGTCATTTCAATATGGGCGCGATGGAGAACAAAGGCCTTAACGTCTTTAATACCAAGTTTGTACTGGCGCGACCCGATACCGCGACGGACTCTGATTATGAGCATATTGAAGGCGTTATCGCCCATGAATATTTCCATAACTGGACGGGTAATCGTATTACCTGTCGGGACTGGTTTCAGCTCAGTTTGAAAGAAGGCTTTACGGTATTTCGCGATCAGGAATTTACCGGCGACCGCACGTCCAAAGCGGTAAAACGCATTGAAGATGTTATCAATTTACGCACACGTCAGTTTGCCGAAGATGCCGGCCCCTTGGCGCATCCGATACGACCGAATGCTTACATAGAAATCAACAATTTTTACACCTTAACCGTGTACGAAAAAGGTGCCGAAGTCGTCCGCATGATTCACACCTTGCTGGGCGCTGAAGGCTTTCGTAAAGGCAGCGACTTGTATTTTGAACGCCATGATGGGCAGGCAGTCACCTGTGATGATTTTGTTAAGGCGATGGAAGCCGCCAACACCGTTGATTTAAGCCAATTCCGTCGTTGGTATGAGCAGGCAGGAACGCCGGTATTAACCGTTCAGCAAGCTTACGACCCGGATGCGCAAACTCTGACGTTAACCCTTAATCAGCATTGCCCTTCAACCCCTGGACAAGCCGTTAAGGAACCGCTGCACATTCCGGTTACGGTAGGTTTAATCAACAAAGACGGTTCTATCGCAGCGTGTAAATTGCAACACGGCACGACCGATGAAGTGATTTTACAACTGACCCAAGCCGAGCAAAGTTTTACCTTTGAGGATTTAAAAGAACAACCTGTCGTATCACTATTACGGGGTTTTTCCGCGCCCGTTAAGTTGGTCATGACGCGTAGCCTTGAAGAACTGGCGTTTTTATTAAGCTATGACCGTGATACCTTTAATCGCTGGGAAGCGGGTCAGCAACTGGCTGGACAAATTATCGCCGGATTAATCGCTGATGTACAAAACGACCGGACGTTACAGCTAAACCCGATAATTATCGCTGCGTTTAAGCAAGTCATTGAACAATCATGGGATGACTTGTCGTATTTTTCCTTATTATTAAGCCTGCCGTCAGAAACTTATCTGGCCGAACAAATGCAGGTTGTCGATGTAGAAGCCATTCATACCGCCCGCGAGTTTGTTTTGCTAACGCTGGCCGAACAACTACAAGCGCAATTTAAAGCCCTGTATCTGGAAAATCATCGGGAAGAATCGGGATTATTTGACGCAGGCGCTATTGGCCGCAGACGTATCAAAAACACCTGCCTGGCTTATTTAGGCCGACTTGGGCAAGCGGATAGTCAGCAATGGTCACAGCAGCAATTTGCTACGGCTAAAAATATGACTGATCAAATAGCGGCTTTAGCGGTTGTTGTCAATGGGTCGCACCCTGCCAAACAACAGTGCCTGGCCGATTTTTACCAACAATGGCAAGACGAAGCCTTGGTTATTGATAAATGGTTCGCTCTACAAGCCTCCAGCCCTAACCCGGATACCTTTGCCAACGTTCAGGCTTTAATGCAACATCCTGCGTTTGATTTAAAAAATCCAAACCGGGTTAGAGCGTTGATTGGCGCATTTAGCCAAGCCAATCCCTTGCATTTTCATGCGGCCAATGGACAAGGCTATCAATTTTTGGCGGATCAAATTATTGCCCTCAATACCTTAAACCCGCAGGTTGCCTCACGCATGTTAAGCCCCTTAACATCATGGCGCAGATATGATCCCGACAGACAAGCGCTAATAAAAGCACAACTGGAACGGATAATGACCACCGAGGCTGTTTCCAAAGATGTTTATGAAGTGGCCAGCAAAAGCCTCGCCTGAACAATTTTTGTAGGGTATTTTTACAGCTCAACACCTTAAACTCAATCATCAAGTTTTCTTATCTTGACTTTCTCGAACTCAATGTGAAGATTGAGTGCCAGAAACTGCGTAGGCCGGAATAAGGCTTTTCGAGCGCAAGCGAGAATAAGCGTTTCCGGCAC
>JBAXTQ010000096.1:0-13387 GCA_037130115.1 Methylococcaceae bacterium | reverse complement strand
GACTCTTTATCCACTACGCCGATAAGAATCAGGTTATGTTCTTCATCCAACCTTAATTCGCTGGTTTTGGTGTTTTCAAGATAAGACCCTTCAGGAATTTCTATTTGCGCGATATGTAAATCATGCCGACCAAACACGGCGGCATCCAGGATATTGGTAATATCCGGCTTGGCCAGCATGTCATGGGTTTTTCTGCCACAAATTTCATAAGGGTCTATGATCTTGTTGGCACCTGCCGCCAATAGTTTTTCTGCGGACTCGGGATCGTCAACAATAGCAACAATACTCAGCGTTTTATCAATGGCACGCGCTGAAATGGTTAAAAATACATTATCAGAATCTTTCGGATAAAAGCAAAAAATAATATCAACATCAGTGCCAATACCAATTGATTTAAGCGCCTCATCATTACGAAAATCAATAATTTTGGTTTCAAAACCTTTCTCTGCAACGACATCCGCCTCAGACTCGTCTTTAGCTATAAAAACGAGGCTGTATTGATCTTCATTTAACCGGCTCATCACTTCTAACGACATGATGCTGTAGCCAAATACGGCAATTCGTTTCATCGTTTGCGTCCGTTTTTTACCCGGCTTTTATCAATCTGATCCCGAAAATAATCAATCCCGATCTCCCTGCCCAACACGACCAGTAAGTCACCCGATTGCAATACAAAGTAAGTTTCGGGGTTAAAATAGAAATGCTCGTTTTTTAACTTATAGCTGTTCTTATGTTTTCGATGCACCGGATTTGCACTGATTACACCTACCAGCATTAATTTTCTGTGCTCAAAGTCAACCTCGGCAATTTTCATCCCGTCAATAACAGAGCCTGAATGCACACACAAGGTTTCCATGATGAACTGCTTTTCTTCACGGATAATACCCAAAATAGCTTCAAAAGCAACCGGCTGACCAATATATTCGGCAACCACCATGGCAGCTATTTCAAAAGGCTGAATCACATTATCAGCCCCTGCCTGATAAAGTTTTTTCACATTATCCTGCTTATTGGCACGGGAAATAATCCGGATCGCCGGATTTAAATGTCGACTGGTCAGGGTAATATAAACATTGACCACATCATCACCGGTCGTACACAAAACAGCCGTCGCTCTATTTTTAATACCGGCATTGATTAGTACTTCATTTTTACTGGCATCTGCATGAATAGCCAGGTAGCCCAGTCGCCTTGCTTTTGAGGCATTGATTTCTTTAGTATCAATAACCACAAAATGTTGCTGGTGCTTTTCAAGCTGCATGGCGATATGCAGCCCAACCCGACCGAATCCGCAAATGATGACAAAACCCGGATAGCGCTTTAGTTCAGCGAAGGTTCTGTTTTCTCGCAAATCCTGCATTTTGTCACCAAATGCAGAAACAATAATGGAGATAAAAAAAGATAAAACACCCAGCCCCGTCAAAATCAAAGCCATAGCGACCAGACGACCACCCGTTGTTTGCGGTGCTATATCGCCATATCCAACCGATGAAACAGTCACTATCGACCAATAAGCGGCATCGAACAAGTTACCCACTTGCCGGGTATTGGTTGGGTGTTCAAATAAATAAATACCGGAACTGCCGATAAATACCAGAAACCCCAGGAAAATTGACAAGTTATAAAGCTCAAAGCGCTTACTGTTTAAAACTTCAACAAATAATTTTAAGCTTGTAAAATATCTTAACAACTTAAACAATCGAAATATAAGCAATACTCTCAGCATGCTTAAGGGTCGATAACTCGGCAAAATAGCCAGTAAATCAATGACCGCCAACGGGGTGAAAATATACTCGATTTTCTTGGCCAAAATTAGCCGGATTACCTCGCCCACTCGAAAAGGACTGTTTAAATATTGGGCCTTTTCGTAATGCGCCAGAATAATTTTATGACTGTCATTATAAAGCCAGCCACGCAGCAGGTATTCAATGATAAATAAAAAGATGATAACCTGCTCAAACAGCTTTTCAAGCCGGGTTAACTGAGTGTCTACTTCGTAAATCAATAAAATAACACTGAACAGAACCAGGCAAATCATAACAATATCAAAGTTTGATTTAATCCTGCTGTCCGGATTATCCAGTAAATTATAAAAAAATCGCTTGGTATTTCTATAATAGGGCGATGTTTTTAAAAAATAGGCAAAACAAATAATCAGTCTAGTTAACATGGCATGAGGAAGGCTACCGGCGATAAACTTACCTGTCAGTGGGTAATAACGAATACAAGGTTTTTAGTAACGCTTCATTGGTAAACGGCTTTGCCAATACTGCAACACAGCTGGCACGTCCGCCGGGCATCATGATTTTTTCTCGGAGCTATTTATTTTTTTGAGTTTGGAACACAGTGTTTTATAGTCAATATTTAAGCGCCGTGCAGCTTCCGCCTTGTTGTTTCCGGTTTTTTTCAGGGTGTCTTGAATAATGATACGTTCTATTTCATCAATGTTTAGCTGGGTGATTTCTTTAAGAGAAGAACCTTCAAGACAGAATTTTGGGATAACATCAAGATTATTTTTTTTCGTTGGCAACGATGCGGCTGTTTCCCTGACCACTAAACCGAGGTCTTCAACATCAACTTCATTTTCAGATATTAAGGCGGCACGTCGCATAACAGCACGCAATTCCCGCACGTTACCTGGCCACGGATAACGCAGTAACAACTCTTTGGCAGCAAGGGAAAAATCAAGCCGTTCTTTACCTAATTCGTGGCAGGTTTCTTCCATAAAACGATGCGCCAAAAAAAGAATATCTTCATGCCGGTTGCGTAATGGCTCAAGACGAATAACATATTCATTCAAGCGATAGTATAAATCCTCACGAAATGTCCCTTTGACCACTGCATCCAGTAAATCTTCATTACTGGACGCAAGCACCCGCACATTGACAGGGATGGGTTTTATCGCCCCGATACGGTAAACAACCCGCTCTTGAAGTACACGCAGTAATTTGGCTTGTGCGGATAAAGACATGTTGGCAATTTCATCCAGGAACAGAGTGCCTCCGTTGGCGGCCTCAAATTTACCTATACAAACATGATCTGCGCCGGTGTACGAGCCTTTTTCATGGCCAAACAGTTCGTTTTCGATTAACGAATCAGACATGGCACCACAATCAATAGGAACAAAATCTGCCGTTGCCCGCCGACTGGACAAATGAATTTTTTTGGCGATCAATTCCTTACCGGTTCCTGTTTCGCCTTGAATAATAACAGAAAAATCTGTGTCTGCCACGCGGACAATGTCTTTTATAACCCGTTGAGTTTCTGGACTACTTCCCATTACGGCAAGAATACGATCACTGGTATCTTTGTTGGCTTGGTTATTGGAATCACATTTATTCTCACGCGTTTGCACCGCACGATTTACCAACGCCAACACCCTGTTGTTATCGAACGGCTTGGGAAGGTAATCCCACGCACCAGCCTTTATGGCACAAACGGCACTGAGAATTCCCGCTGTGCCCGTGATAATAATAACGGGGAGTTGCGGATACAGCAGATGAGCTTTGGCTAATACTGCCATCCCGTTCGGTTCAGGAATTACGCTATCAAGTAGCAGTACATCGGGTTCACGCTGTGCTAATAATTTTATTGCTGTGGCACCATCGTAACCTTGCTGAGTTTGATAGCCCGCCTGTTTCAGGAGGTGCGTTAGCAAATCACAAATATCTTTGTTGTCATCAATTATTAAAACATAGCCTGAATCAACAGCTTTCATTGGCTACATACATTGGGTTATCCTTGTTAATTAATTGTGGTTAATAATAGCGTTCAGGCAGTAAGATTTAAAAAATACAACCCTCACTTAGGCGGTTGTATTAGCTCACAGGCAAAGATAATTTAACGAAAAATCAAGTAACATAAATATAATTAATAAAAACCTGCAATATTTAAACGCGCTGCAAAGATAAATAAAGAAATTGAACCTACGATGAAGGCGCTATCTTTAATAGGCATTGTATAGATAAAAACATAAAACAAACAATACGTAGAAATACTTACACAAGGAAGTTTTTGGGGGAGATGAATGTCATCTTTCAATACGCTTTTCGGCATCCTTGATAGAAGCACAAAAGTAGTTGGACACTTTTTTTATCACAAAAAATGTTCTGATTTGTCGGGTTACGCTGTCGCTAACCCCATACGCATCAACTTAAGAGGTAACTGATTTTAAAATATTTTACTTTCAAATATAATATCACCATTCGCTCTAGCCGAAGTTGAAATCATTAATTTCTTTTTTATGCACTCCGGCGGGAACGATAGGGTGGTGGTTATTTTTTGCGATTTGCCTTAGAGAGGGTTTGGCTTATTTCTGCATTTGATTGTTAAACAGCGCATCCAGGTTTTTGTTGGTTTCTTGATGGTACTGATTTGAGCGATCAACGACCACTGCCTTTGGCGCTGGTGCCACAGTAGTTGGCGTCGGTAGCGGGACAGGCATTTGGATAACGGGCTGGTCTGTTTTTTTGGTTTTCTCCAGTCGCATTACGTCACCGTAAGTGGTATCGATATCAAAATCGTCCCAGATATACAAGGGGTGTGCAACCGGTTGGGTAGGTATTGGAAAGGTCAATAAATCAGCAATACCGCAACCTATTCGACCCGCCGTGTTAACCAGTCCTTTGAAAAATCCGCCCACTACGCCATAAAAGAAGTTGCTTTTATTCATGGTGTTAATGATATTTTTGGGGATTTCCAACGGACTTGTAGTCAGATTGGCAAAACCAATAAGCGCCTTGTTACCGATTTCTTCACCATAGCTTAATGGCTGTAACGAATCATCAGCACGGGTAACGGGCGCGTAGTTATTGTTTTCACCTACCGAATTACCAGTGCCCGGTTGTTCCATACCCGCCTGAGTTAGGGGTGTATAGGCCGTAAAAAGGGAAGTGAAAATAACAACAACATAAAAACGATTGAATTTAGTCATATCAAATCCTGCGGGTATGTTTAGTAAACCGTGCGTGAAAGCGCCTATTGTACTTTATTTTTTTAACGCCTTTGCAAAGGCGTTAGCCATTAAATTCTGCGATGGTGCCTGCGGCTTGGGCTTGTTGATCTGTTTTGGGTTATTTCGTTCGGGTCTTGCTTCAACGGCATCGGTATTGGTTTTCATGGATAAGGAAATGCGCTTGCGCTCAACGTCCACTTCCAACACTTTCACTTTCACCATATCACCGGTTTTTACCGCGTCCCTGGGATCTTTGATAAAAGTATCTGATAAATGCGAGATATGCACCAAGCCGTCCTGATGCACACCAATATCAACAAATGCACCAAAGTTGGCGACGTTGGTCACGACACCGTCCAGCCTCATGCCGGGTTGAAGGTCGGATATTTTCTCAATGCCCGCTTTAAATTCTACACTTTTAAATTCCGGTCTTGGATCACGTCCGGGCTTTTCCAGTTCTTGTAGAATATCAGTAACCGTCGGTAAACCAAAGTGTTCATTGGTATAGTTTGCCGCATTAAGCGTGCGTAAAAAACCGCTTTGACCAATCAGATCACGGATGGATTTACCGGTGCCGGCGATGATCGCTTCAACAACGGGATACGCTTCGGGATGCACGGCCGAGGCGTCCAGGGGGTTGTCGCCATTCATGACGCGGAGAAATCCTGCGGCCTGTTCATACGCTTTATCGCCCAAGCGGGGTACTTTTTTTAATTGCTTGCGATTAACAAAGGGCCCGTTTTGATCACGAAAAGCCACAATATTTTCACTGACACTGGCTGACAAACCGGAGACCTGTTTTAACAGTGACACAGACGCCGTGTTGACATCCACACCGACCGCGTTAACACAATCCTCAACGACAACATCAAGTCCTCTCGCTAATTGAAACTGATTGACATCATGTTGATACTGGCCCACTCCGATAGCTTTAGGATCAATTTTAACCAGTTCTGCCAGCGGGTCTTGCAAGCGTCTGGCAATAGAAACTGCGCCGCGCAGTGACACATCCAAATCAGGGAATTCTTTAGCCGCAAATTCAGATGCCGAATAAACCGATGCACCCGCTTCTGAAACGGTTATTTTAGTAAACTTAAGTTCGCCGTGCTGCTTGATAACATCCGCAACCAGTTGATCGGTCTCTCTGGAGCCTGTGCCATTACCTATGCTAACCAGATCAACGCTGTATTTTTTGATCAGCTTTGCCAAGGTGGCCATCGACTCATCCCATTGTTTGCGCGGCGGGTGTGGGTAAATAGTCTCGGTGGCCAGCAGCTTTCCGGTAGGATCAACAATGGCAATCTTAACACCGGTGCGTATGCCGGGATCCAGTCCCATCGTGGCTTTGGGGCCCGCTGGTGCAGCCAATAGCAAATCCCGTAAATTACTGGCAAAAACACGAATTGCTTCCAATTCTGCCGCCTCGCGCAACCTGAGTTTTAAGTCCAGATCAATACGGGTGAACAGCTTGATTTTCCAGGCAAGACGGGCCGTTTCTGCCAACCAGGCTTCAGCCGGTTTTGCAGTATCCTTAATAGCAAGATGTCGAGCCACAAACTGGGCGCACAGCAGATGTTCTTCTTTATCCTCTGCGCCGGGTTTGAGTGTTAACGACAATAAGTCCTCATTACGTCCCCGAAATATTGCTAACGCGCGGTGTGATGGAATCTTGTTGATGGCTTCCTGATAATCAAAATAATCCTTAAATTTTTCGGCAATCTGTTCTTTTCCGGTAACAACGGTCGCGTGAATAAGTCCTTTTTGCCAGACCCGTTCGCGCAGTTCAGCCAGTAATTCAGCATCTTCAGAAATCCGTTCCATAATAATTTGCCTCGCACCCTCCAGTGCGGCAGCGGTATCGGGAACACCTTTTTCTGCATCAATATAATTAGCGGCGACTTGCTCAGGCATTAAGCTGCGGTCATTCAACAGGGCATCAGCCAGTGGCTCAAGTCCTGCTTCACGGGCAATCTGGGCTTTAGTGCGCCGTTTGGGTTTGTAAGGTAAGTATAAATCTTCCAAAAGGGTTTTGGTATCAGCCTCGATAATGGCTTTTTCCAGTTCAGGTGTCAGTTTGTCTTGCGAACGAATACTATCCAGAATGGTTTTTCGCCGGTCATTGAGTTCGCGTAAATAACGCAAACGTTCTTCCAATTGCCTTAATTGGGTATCATCCAGGCCACCGGTCACTTCCTTTCGGTAACGGGAAATAAAGGGAACCGTAGCGCCTTCATCCAGCAACGCCACCGCTGCGCTGACTTGTTTTATATTTACAGATAATTCTTCGGCAATACGCTGGATTACGTCCATTTTTTAACTTCTTGTACAGGTTTAAATGGAGCTATTGTAACAGTTGGATGCCGGTTTTTTCATAATTCTTGGCCTCTAAATCGATTCACCATTCACGCCTTCTTCAGCGGGCGCTTCAAACCACTGCTCTTTTGGCACCCAGACTTTTTCCAGCGGGTCGTTTTCGTAATGAGGCGACATGATTTGCACACCGTATTCGTTAAACACGTCCTGGATGTTGGCATGTAGCGCAGTCATAGTCATTCGACGTATCTCGGGGCGTTCAATCTGCACGCACAGCCGGTATTCTACATAAAAGTCAGAAAGCGCCGACTGGGTTACAAAAGGCTTGGGCTCGGCTCGCAGTCCCGGCGAGCTTCCGGCAGCCTGCATCAGCATGGCATGAACCTGTCGCCAGGGCGTGTTGTAACCGATGGTGACGGTCGTGTGTGCGACCAAGCCATTGCCCTCGGCAAGCCGTGATGAATTTACCGTTGTCGAACTGCCAATCAAGGCATTGGGCATATTAACTTCTTCACCATTAGTCGTTCTGATTTTGGTCGAAAAAATACCCACCAAGGTAACCAGTCCCTCAATCTCGCCTATTTTTACATATTCGCCTTCGCGTAAAACCCGAGAATAAATCATGATCAAGCCACTCGCTGCCTGCCCTACAACACCGGCACCACCAATTGAAAGCATGATACCGACTAATACACTCAAGCCCTTAAAAGCTTCGGTATTACTGCCCGGGAAATAGGGATAAGCCATGGCAAAAGCAAACAACCAAAGTAAAGCCTGAGTCAATTTACGGGTAGGTCTGGCAGTTTCTTCAGCCAGCCACGTTACAACGATCTCTCCAGACTCAATTCTGGCAAAGAAGGCTTCCAATAACCGAGAGCTAAAACGGGTAAGCAGTACAATCAAAAAAACAACCAGAAGCCCGGGCAGGGCATCCACGACAGCTGACAAGATTCCCGTAATGGTATCAATCAGGTAACTGTGTAGTGTCTCGCCCCAAGGTCGAGTATAGGGAAACTGCCGCAGGCTAAAAGTAGCCCATTCATAGCCTGCCATAATCACTACTGTCCATTTGGCAAGACGAACCACAAAAACCAGAACATTAAGTGCTTGTTGTGGATGAACCGCTACCGTCAGTTTGTCTTCCCAGACTTGCATCCAGCTTTGTAAACGCTTGATTATCCGGTTTTCCAGCCAATAAATAAACCGGCATGCTACGTAGAAAAACACACTGGCAAGAACGAAAAGCCCACTGCCTTTGAGCATAATGCGGGAATTACTCTGCTCTCTGGCCTCACGCACGGCAGTCCCCAGATTCTCGGCTGCACTTTGGGCTGTTTCATCGACAGATTCACCGGTAAGCGGATCCAGATCACCGGGTCTAATCTGGAAGACCGCCAAACCGTTGAGTTCTATAAAACGCCCGCCTTCCGGTGTAGGACGAATTGATACGTGATCGTCGCCGCCTTTTTCCATGGCTGATTTGATACGACTCCTGACAGAGATTGCCCGTTCCTCTTGCGTGTAACCCATAAATTCCGAGCGAATCGTAAAGATGGGACGATTCATGAATTCAACGGGCGAAGCCTCAGTCGCGTCTTGCTTCGAGGGTGCGATAAGCGCGGATAAGTCTGCGGCCTGCGCCTCTTGTGCCAATATGGGCAAAGCCCAAGTAGTAACAATTAGCAGCAACAGGCAACGGATCACCCTCAGTGCTGCCAAACGTATACCAGGAAACTTTGCACCGGGTTTAGTCAGCTGCACACGATTAAGTCCTTTATCCAACGGCCCGCCATCAACGCTAGAAAACTCAATCTTGTGATACGATTCTTTCTGGCCCATGCTTACTCCGCTGAAGTGCTTTAAAAAGAAAACGCCGACCTGAAAATATTGTAATTATTCAGTCCCCCTATTTAACAAAGAGGGGTTAGGGGAGATTTTATTAGATAAATCCCCCTCTGCCCCCTCGCTTTGCTCTCCCCCTTTTTCAAAGGGGGAGGTGAATAATTACAAAATATCCAGAATGATTTGATTACGATGGATTATAGTTTGGCAATCAGGCTGCTATCAATAAAAGAATAATTTATTTGGGCAAAACCGGTTTAGCCCCAATAACCTGACTGAAAATGAATGCCGGAAATTTATTTATAGTGTAAATGGACTTGGCAGGTTAATAATCCTTAGGTAAGCTGTTTTACATCGGCGCTATCAGAAGAGCCGAAAAAACCATGGGTAACTTGCTGGAAATCAATCTGTGGCAACTTTTTTTGCGAGTCACCTCACCCAGCATTAACATTAATTTAAAGCCATAAAACCAGCCAATGGAACTAAACCTGTTTAATTTTATTAAAGAAGATATTTGGCTGTTACACGAGCAAAAACTGCCACTATTTAAAGCGACGTTAATCAAATCGCTAAAAATCATTATCTTGTCGGTTCAGGGGTTTTCGCGTGATTTGTGTCCGCTAAGGGCATCCGCATTGACGCTTTACAGCATACTGTCGATAGTGCCGATCATCGCCATGCTGTTTGGTATCGCCAAAGGTTTCGGTTTTGAAACCATGCTGGAACAACAAATACTTGAGCACGCACCGGATCAAGATACCTTGGTTATACAGTTAATCAGTTTTGCACAAAACCTGTTGGAAAGCACTAAAGGCGGCGTGATTGCGGGGATTGGCATTGTTGTTTTATTTTGGACCATTATCAACGTGATTGGCAACATTGAAGAATCCTTTAACTTTATCTGGAAAATAGGCAAAGGGCGCTCAATCAGTCGTAAGTTTAGTGATTATTTATCGCTCATGCTGTTGGCTCCGGTGCTATTAATCGCCGCAAGCAGCATGACGGTATTTCTGAAAACAAAAATAACCTGGCTAATTACGGTGATACACTTGCCGGAATTTGGCACCTGGCTGGTTCTGAGAGGGTTGAGCCTCTCACCTTTGGTGCTTATGATTGTGTTATTTGCCTTTACGTTTATTTTTATGCCTAATCATAAAATAAACTACAGAGCCGGCATCATTGCAGCTATTGTTACCGGTATTTTGTATCATCTTTCTCAGTGGGCTTATCTAAGCCTGCAAATTGGCGCGTCCGGTTATAATGCTATTTACGGTAGCTTTGCAGCACTGCCTTTATTTGTCGTCTGGTTGCAAGTCGGCTGGATGATTGTCTTGTTGGGTTGTGAAGTGGCTTTTTTTCTACAAAATTATGAAATTTATCGAAATAACAACCGCTTTTCTGATTTAAGTTTCTCCTTAAAAAAAGTCATTGCCCTGCAAATTACACATCTGATTATCAAAAATTTTATACAATTAAACAAGCCGTTGACCGCCACTGAAATAGCAACAAAACTGGTTGTTCCCATAGCCGTTGTTCAGCCCGTTTTATTAAATTTAATCGCCAGCCATATTATTGTCGAATTTAAAGATTCGGACGAAGTCAATGATGAGGTTTATCAACCGGCAGTTGATATTAACAGGCTGACTATTGCTTATATAATCAATGCATTGGAACAGTGTGGACAAAACCATTTGCCGGACATCAATCAGGAGCAACTGTTTATGAATGCGGTCAATAATTTTAGAAATTTGATGGAAGCTTCTGAACAAAACCGTTTATTAAAAGATATGTGATCGCTAAAAAAATGAGCAAAGCAACTCGTAATAAATAAGCCCTCACTTTATAGTATTCACACGCTTCGTAGGAGCTGGAGGTCAGGCTTTGCCTGACAGTCAGGCAAAGCCTGACCTCCACAAAACTATTAATGCGTTGGCTCTATAAAGCGTATGCATAAGCGCAACGTTCAAAGTTAGACAGCAATTGGGGGGTATTTATTGCGAGTTACCTAAAGAGCCTGCATGAAATAACTTGAGCCTGTTTATCCCCCTCACCCCAGTCATCTCAAGGAGGGAGAGGGAGCAATATGCCCAAGTTATTTCATGCACATGCCTAAATTAGCGCAAACCCTTGGTCACCGGTTTTTCAGGTACCGGGACAGGAACCGGGACTAAAACCGGTGCTTGGGTACTGCTTTGAGCAACGGGTTTTTTAGGCTCTCTTTCAATTTTTTCACGGCGCTCCCCTTCTCCATAAAGCGTAAAAGTGATCATGACAAAAATCGTTGTTATAACAACAATCATAAATCTGTCCGGTTTTTTCAAAAAGAATAGCGGCCATTGCGGCTTATACATTCCGGTGATGAAAAAAAGAATTGTCCATAATCCCAAGTCGAAGGCGTAATTTATCATTTATATTTACCTGTTAATGTTCATTTAGTTAGAATTACATTATTATTATTTAATTGAGCGGCTTTTTGCAGCGCACTTTCTATTTTAACGGTTTTATTTTGTTAAGGTTTGAATTGTTCATATTGGTTTCGCTGATCGTCAATAAAGCGGCTTTTATTACTTTACACGTTTTATAATACGGACACATCCCGTGTCAAAAAAAGCTCTCTTGCGGGCTTTTTATTATTAAAAATCAGGAGGCTCTAATGGGCGGCTTTGGTGTATTTGTTTTAGCGTTATTTATTTTCGCGGTTTTGCTGGTGTTTATGAGTGTTAAATCCGTGCCTCAAGGCATGGAATACACCGTCGAGCGTTTTGGTAAATATACCAATACGCTAACACCGGGACTGAATATTATCATGCCGATTATTGATCGTATCGGCAAGCAAATGATTATGATGGAACAGGTCATGGATGTGCCGTCACAGGAAGTTATCACCAAAGATAACGCGATGGTGACGGTAGACGGTGTGGTTTTTTATCAAGTAATGGATGCCGCCAAAGCCGCTTATGAAGTCAGCAAGCTGGATTGGGCGATTTTAAATCTGGTGATGACCAATATTCGTACCGTCATGGGATCGATGGATCTTGATGAATTACTGTCTCGCCGGGATGACATCAATGCCCGACTACTTAGGGTTGTAGACGATGCAACAACCCCATGGGGCATTAAAGCCACACGTATTGAAATAAAGGACATTGCGCCACCCAAAGATTTGGTTGAAGCGATGGGTCGACAAATGAAAGCCGAGCGCTTAAAACGCGCCGCCGTTCTGGAAGCTGAGGGCTTAAGGCAATCCGAGATTTTACGTGCCGAAGGTGCGCAACAAGCGGCAATTCTGGATGCAGAAGGGCGTAAAGAAGCCGCTTACCGTGATGCTGATGCCCGAGAACGTTTGGCTCAGGCTGAAGCCAGAGCAACATTAATGGTGTCGGAAGCGATCAGCAAAGGTGACATACAAGCGATTAACTATTTTGTTGCACAAAAATATATTGAAGCCTTAAAACATATAGCCTCAGCAGAAAACAGCAAACTGATTTTTATGCCGCTGGATGCATCCGGCGTCATTGGCGCTCTGGGCGGCATTTCCGAACTGGCAAAAGAAGCCCTCAATAAAAAGAGCTAACCATGACTGAACTGTTATTTGTTTTTTGGTATTGGTGGGTCATAGCACTTATTTTGCTGGTGGTGGAAATTCTGGCTCCCGGTTTTTTCTTTCTATGGATGGCCATATCTGGCTTTGTAACAGGTGCCTTGGCCTTTCTGATACCGGCAATCGGCCTGAATGTGCAAATCCTGGTTTTTTCCGTACTGTCGGTTGTAACCATCCTCGCTTGGAAATTGTATGGCAAAAAACATCCCATAGAATCAGACCATCCCTTATTAAACCAACGTGGCATTCAATACATGGGTAGAGTTTTTAGCCTGCATGAACCCATAAAAAATGGTCAAGGTAAAATTAAAGTGGATGATTCCATCTGGAAAGTGCAGGGTGAAGACTGCGACATAACAACCCGCGTGAAAGTGATTGCCGTGCGTGGAACGGTGTTTGAAGTGGAAAAAGTCGAGTAGGTGTTGTCAAACGGCGGCGAGTAAGAAAATCGCGGAGCTTGTGAATACAGGCGTTAATATTGTTGCCAGTGCGGCAAAATCGGTGGTTAGAACTGTTTGTGAAAAGACGGAACGAGCGTGGGAAGGTAAAATCGTTTGGTAGTAACGTGAAAAATTTTTTGGGCTTTTAATTCGGGTGATTTATGTCAGCAACACTTTCTATCCAAGGTAATGAAAATTCCGTTAATGTACTGCATTTGGTGCAATCGACTATTGATG
>JBAXTQ010000095.1:0-13399 GCA_037130115.1 Methylococcaceae bacterium | reverse complement strand
GCCGATTGCCCAACCATTCTTGTACCAGTCCTTTAAAATCAGGCTCAATTTCCAGACACTGTTTAACGGTTTGCGGTACGGGAACAAAATGTTTTCTAATGTTCTTGGGCAGAGATTTAATCAAGGCAACGCATTTTTCCTCTAATAAACCGGGCACCAACCAATCAAACACCGCTTGAGAAAGCTGATTTAATTGATGCACAGGAATGATTGCCGTTACCCCATCTTCATTATGACCCGGCTCAAACCGGTATTGCAGAGCAATCGTTAAGTTGCCCACTTTCTTGCTGTCCGGAAAATCCCATTCATTGACATAGTCGGCTTCTTGTTCCCGCGTCAAACCCTCTTTCGTTAAAAACAGGAATTTGGGATCAGTGCGCTCGACGGTTTTACGCCAGGTATCCAAAGTAACGCCACTAAAAATCTCGGGCGGCAGTTTGTTATCGTAAAACTGATAAAGCCATTGTTCATCTTCAACCAAATCAACCCGGCGGCCTTTATGCTGGATAATGCCCACTTCTTCCAACAATTTTTGATTGGCAACGTAAAAAGGCGCGTTACTGTGGTAATCATGATCAACCAGCGCCGAGCGAATAAAAATCTCTCGGGCCGCTTTGGGATCAACATGGTCATAAGGAATCTTGCGCCCTGCCTGCAACGTTAAGCCATATAACAAGGTTCTTGCCGACACCCTGCAACGCGCCGATTTCTTTTCCCAGTGGGGGTCATAATAGTTATGCTTAACCAAATGCGCTGCGCATTGCTCTATCCATTCCGGTTCAATTCTGGCGACATTGCGGGCATAAACCTTACTGGTTTCAACTTGCTCTGCGGCCATAATCCACTTGGGTTTTAGCTTGTGCAGTCCTGATCCCGGAAAAATAAAGAATTTTAAACCGCGTGCGCCCAAATATTCGTGGGATTCATGCCGAAAACCAATATTGGATAACAACCCCGGTAACAAGGCGCGATGGATTTTTTCATAACCCGCATCATCCGTGTTCGGGTGCATTTTTAAATCACCTTTAACCACCTGCATAATCTGGGCATGAATATCAAACCACTCGCGCATTCTGATGTAAGACAGAAAATTATCACTACAATATTTGCGCAGTTTACTGTTGGATAAATGTTTTTTCTGTTCTTCAAAGGTATTCCAGATGTTCAGTACCGTTAAAAAATCAGATTCAGGATGACGAAACGCCACATGTTTGGCATCGGCTTGCTGCATTTTATCAGCCGGTTTTTCGCGTGGATCCTGTACGCTTAATGCAGAGACAATAATGGCAACTTCGGTCAAGCAATGCTCATGCGCCGCAGCAATCAGCATCCGCGCCAGCTTGGGATCGGTCGGAAACTTGGCTAACTGCTTGCCGATGTCAGTGAGTTTGCCCGCTTTATCCAAGGCATTAACTTCATGCAATACATTTTTACCATCCCGAATCATTTTATCTTCAGGCGGTTCCAAAAACGGAAAATCTTCAATTTCACCCAGATTTAACGCCGTCATCTGCAAAATAACCGCAGACAAATTGGTGCGCATAATTTCGGGTTCGGTAAATTCCGGTCTGGCCAAGTAATCATCATGC
Organism: Methylococcaceae bacterium; assembly: GCA_037130115.1. Lineage (GTDB taxonomy): Bacteria > Pseudomonadota > Gammaproteobacteria > Methylococcales > Methylomonadaceae > Methylobacter_C. The sequence continues at coordinate 11,810 of JBAXTQ010000095.1, read as the reverse complement.
GAATACAGGCGAATACAAATACCTTCGGCAACCCGACCACACCGCCCTGCCCTTTGATTGGCACTGGACTGCGAAATACGTTCAATCGGCAAACGCTGGATTTTACTGCGATGGCTATAACGACTGATACGCGCATGACCGGTATCGATTACGCCCCGTATGCCCGGAACCGTTAACGAGGTTTCGGCCACATTGGTTGCCAACACGATGCGTATTTTTCCGCCTTTGGGCTTGAACACCCGCTCCTGTTCGCTGACACTGAGTTTTGAATACAGCGGCAAAATTTCATATTGCGTGGGATGGTGCTTCTTTAAGGAATCAGTCGTTTCCCTGATTTCCCGTTCACCACTCAAAAAAATCAATATATCGCCGCGTAAATCCCGATACAGCTCATCAACCGCATCCAGTATCGCATTTTGCAAATCATCACTGGTTTCATCAAGGGCTGTCCCTGCCCTTGACCCTTCGGGCGCTGTGCGTGCCAATCCGCTCCTGGCGGATTGGTCATCATCTTCTTCACGTTGTTCGATAGGACGATAGCGCATATCAACCGGATAAGTCCGGCCTGACACTTCAATAATGGGCGCATTATTAAAATGCGTAGAGAAACGTTGTGGATCAATGGTTGCCGAGGTAATGATGACCTTTAAATCGGGACGCTTGGGCAATAGCCACTTCAAATAACCCAGCAGAAAATCGATATTTAAACTGCGTTCATGCGCCTCATCAATAATGATAGTGTCGTATTGACTCAAGTAAGGATCATTTTGCGACTCCGCCAGCAAAATACCGTCAGTCATCAACTTAACCAATGACTCTGAATGCGTTTTGTCATTAAAACGGATTTTGTAACCCACTGACTTGCCAATCGACTCACCCAGCTCTTCGGCGATACGATCAGCCACCGTCCGCGCGGCAATCCGTCGAGGCTGCGTATGACCGATAAAACCCGCCGCACCCAAACCAATAGACAAACAAATCTTGGGCAACTGCGTAGTTTTACCGGAACCCGTTTCACCGCAAACAATCACCACCTGATTTTCCTTGATCAGTTTGGCGATTTCATCTTTTTTACCGGTAACCGGTAAATCAGGAAAATTTAAAGGCGGGATACTGGCAAGACGCTTGTTTCTGGAGGCAACCGATTTGTCAATACGACTTGCCAGCGCATTGAGCTGCTCTAGCGGATTTTTGCCTTTCTGACTTTCACTCCGTAACCTGTCTAACTGGCGTTTAAAAACAAGCCTGTCCTGATTAAGACAAAGCGGCAATTGTTGGGTGAGTTGTTTAACAAGATCGAAAGAAGGCATCAAAACAGTCAGATAAAATGAAACCATTATACGTCAGCCAGATACTATGGGTAGCACAGAGTATTTATATTGCCAGAATGATTTCTTTTATCGACCATTCAATGTGTTGGCTTTGTCTTATGACTCATGTAACTCACTGTTTCATTGGTTATAAAAAACGACATCCATACCCCTCATCAATCGAGTAAACCGGTTCCTCTCAATGAGATCTGCTGAAACTTTTTTGGTATGCCTCACGGATCGCAGCTGATATTAAAGTATAGTTACCCAGATAAATTTTGTCCGTCAGGCGGCTGTATGTTGGTGTTATAGATGGATTGTCGCATTAGCAAAGCACAAAACTATCTGGAAATCTATACAACCTTATTGATCACTTCCCTGCAATACAGTTGCACCGCTACGCACCATTGCCAGGGGTTCGTGCAGCGTCGAGAAAATAAATTCCTCACCCATTGCCGCTGTAATGCCATGTCGATCCATATCCGCTCGCAGGTAAGCATTAACACGCCCGAAGACCAAGATAACGCCGTAACGCTTTAAATCGTCACACAAATCACGCAAGGAACGTGCGGCGGAAAAGTCTATATCCGTCATCGCACCGGCATCAACGATAAACCAGCGTATTGGGGTCGGAGCGTGCTCTATCAGCGCCCGTACTTCATCGGTAAACCGGTTGTCGTTGGCGTAAAACAAATCCGCACCAAACCGGTAAACAACCAACCCAGGCTCGGTATCAAGCCCCGGCGTTACCGCTCTTGGCAACCACCGTCCCGCCTCATCAGGCACCAATACCATGGTATGCGGACGATAACTGTGCCGTACATGCCGCAGCAAGGACAGCGCCACCGCCAGCAGAATACCTTGTTGAAGACCGACCAGTGCCACGACAACAGCCGTGATAATCGCCAGGTTAAACTCGCCCGGACTCTCGGCGAGGATGCCGCGCAAACTTTTAAGATCGACCAGGCCAATGGCAATAGTAAATACAATACCGGCCAGTACACTATGTGGCAAATACTGTAGCGGCCCGGTAAAGAACAACAAGACCAGCAAGACAATGCCGGCAAACACCAACTGCGCAACCTGGCTACGCGCACCCGCAAGCTCCGCCATTGCGGTCTGGGTCGGGCTACCGTTGACCACGAAAGCACCCGATAAGGCAGCGGCTGCATTGGCTGCCGATAAACCCAAAATATCTGCATCCTCGTCCACCCGTTCATGATGCCGCACGGCAAAAACACGCGCAGTGGCCGCACTTTGGGCAATTATAATCACGAAGCAGGATAAGGCGATGGGGATAACGTCCAGCGCCTCATTCCAGCTTACCGCTGGAAAGGTGAATGAAGGCAGTCCGCCAGGTACGGGCCCGATAACGACGATGCCGTGACCGGCAAAATCGTAACTATAGCTGGCGGCAATACCGGCTACCACCACCATCAGTGGCACGGGAAACCGTGGCAGAAAATGGCGACAACCGAGGATACAGCTTACCACCAGCAGCGATAGACTGAGCGTGGGAAGATTGACCTGCAACAGGCCGTCGATAAGCTGTTGCAACTGCTCAAACGTTTTATGCGCCGTCACAGGTATGCCGGACATTTCACCCAGCATGGCGATACCGATCTGAAATCCGACACCGGTAAGAAACCCGACCAACACAGTGCGTGAAAGAAAATCAGCCAGAAAACCCAGCTTAAACAGCCGCGCCAGCAACAGCAATCCGGCCGTCAGTAACGCGACTATACCCACTAATGCCATATATTTAACAGTGGCTTGCGGTGCCATACCTGAGAGTCCACTGGAAAAAATAGCTGCCGTTGCCGAGTCTGCCGCTACCACCAGATGCCGGGAGGAGCCGAAAATAGCAAACATAAGCAACGGCAGCAGAGCCGTATAAAGTCCGGTTACGGCAGGCGTGCCTGCGATACGGGTATAACCCAGTATCTGTGGAATATTCATCGACGCCAACGTTAAACCGGCGACAGCATCACGCATCGCGCCACTCCGGCTTAAAGGTCTAAGACCTGCAAAAAAATTCAGCCATATCGCCATCGCCGGTTAACTCTCTTCGGGTGTCCAGTCACTGGCGCAATCCAGCAAATATCCGCTGTCAGGCGGAACTTGACTTGCCTTGGCAACTTTGCCGACTTGCTTTGCATTCTTTTTCTGCTTTTGCTCGGCGTCATGGTACTTGTTACGAATTTCGTCCATATTCACATGCGTAGGCGGCAGCTTAAGCCCCATTTCGTCCAGCGTATCAGCGATTATCTCCGAGATGGCAAGATCCCGAAACCATTTGTGGTTGGCCGGAATAACATACCACGGCGCAATCTTGGTACTTGTCCGTTCCAATACCTCTTCGAAAGCTTCGATATATTTGGGCCATAACTCACGCTCGGAATAATCGGCATCGGTAATTTTCCAGTTTCGGGCGGGATCATCAAGCCGCTGTTTGAAACGTGCCAACTGTTCATCCGGACTGATGTGCAAAAAAAACTTCAAAATTCGGGTACTGTTGCTTGACAGCATCTTCTCAAAATCATTAATCAAGTCGTAGCGTTTTGACCAGACCGACTTTTCAGTTAACTTGTGAACCCGTACCACCAGCACATCCTCATAATGCGATCGATTAAAAATAACGACTTCTCCCTTGCCCGGCGTATGCAAATGGGCTCGCCAAAGAAAATCGTGGGCGGCTTCATCCTTACTGGGCTGTTTAAAGCCGAACACAGAGGTTCCTTGCGGATTCATGCCGGTAAACAAATGCCGGATCACGCCATCTTTACCCGCCGCATCCAAGGCCTGCAATACAACCAGCAAAGATTGATCGCCATCCGCATAAAGCAAATACTGTAACTTGTCCATACGGGCAACATGTTCTTGTATTATCGGCAGCGCTTTTTCGTGGGACTCGTGCTTGCCCGTGAACGAAGGATCAATTTTATCCAGGTGAACTTTTCCACCCGGTTCAACAACAAATTTTTTACGATAACTCATGATTGCGTTTCCTTATTTAATTTGATGGGTTATTGGCATCTTCACCGCCACGGCCATTAATAAGCAAAAATATTGTAGTTATTCAGTCCCCCTCTTTGAAAAAGAGGGGTTAGGGGAGATTTTATTAGATAAATCCCCCTCGATCCCCCTTTTTCAAAGGGGGAGGTGAATACTTACAAAATATTTTGTAGGAGCAGGCTGCGCCGGGATATGAAATTGCAAACTTACACGGATGCTCAATCAAAAACCTGGGTAACCATTAGTGACCTTACAGAGCACTGGCTTTCGACATTCCTGCCGGAATGACGGCGTTGTTACACTCGACTGGACTTGTACGCTTCATTTTCTCTCACAAAGAGAAAGCGCTTTTACGGGGATAGATACTTATGCTGCTAAAGAGACCGTGAATATCTCAAATCCAGCCTAATAATATAACAAAACACAGCTGTATGGGACAAAAAAAGCACTCAGCCGAAGCAAAGATGCAAAATGCAGGAACAGCAAGGTGAACCAGGGAGCGGGCAATGCCCACGAAGACAGGGTACGCATCGCGCACCTAAAACCGCATCCACTAAACGGTTTTATTTGCACCACAATCTATTGTTTTTTACCTGTAGCGTAATGAGCGTTCTTTCTCTGGCAGGGTTGTGGTGTGCGATGCGCACCCTACTCAGCTAAACAGTAGTATTGCGAAACTTGGCGGGTGTTATTTATTGCGAGTTACCTTAGTAATCATTCATCCCCCTCTTTTTTAAAAAGGGGGATGAATGATTACCCGATGGTTAAGTAAATATCACGAAACCGCTGGTTATTCCGTTTTGTTTTTACGCCAAAAATAAATACCCGCAGCGATAGTGCCGGCTACAAAGATAACCATTAAAGCGGGATATTCATAAAACAGATCAAAAAAATGACCCATCCCTTGTGATGTATGTCGATAAAAAGGCCCCATGATTTTCTCCTCTGTTTAACGGGATTGAGTGAAAGTTAATTAATAATTTCCAAGCCGATTTCTATTAAGCTCTTTTAGAATTTACCTTAAAAATTATTATTGTCCAGTACAAAGGGCAACGAGAAACGCTCAAAATCTTAACAAGTCAAATTGAAGTCTATTTTGATTTTAAAGCCAATCGTGGCGTTTTATAAAATTTGTGACACAACCGGGCAAAGAATGGTTAAAATTAAGACTTTTATCCTGTTAGCGAAAGAAGACTAAAAATGAGTATAAAATCTACTGTACTAAAAATAATAATAAAACTGACACCAGACCGATTGATCATTTGGGGGGCAAATATAATTCTTAAAGGCATTGCAGAATTAACCGCGTTTAATTTTGACCTTGAAGCCCGAAAAGTCTACGTTCAAACAAGGCTCTATGGCGAAAAAGAAACGATTGAAGTTTATCTGGAAGATTTTGCTGTTTTTAATGATGGTGAATCTTACCGGTTTATCCTTCATCAAGCAAAATCTGACCGACCTTGGTTGAATAATTTAATGTCGCGTATCACAGGAAAAGCCTGGAAAATTCCTGCCATACCTCACCTGGATGCCCAACTTGGGCTTTTAGCCGAGTTGCTCAAAGCCAAAGCGCCAGTTCTGGAAAAAATTGATTAATGGCGTGTTTTATTAATTCGACTGTCAACCAAGCCAAGGCTGACAACAGTCATTAATAATCTTTTATTAGGCAACTCGCAATAAATAAGTCCCCAATTTGGAGTGCAAACCTAGGTTTGTACTCCGACCTTTAGTCCGCTCGCAATAAAATAATCTTCCACTTTATAGTCTCCACACGCTTCGTACACAGCGTTGTAGGAATCATTAAGGAACATGCACGAAATAACTTGACCGTTTATATCCCCTCACCCCAGCCCTCTCCCGGTGGGAGAGGGAGCAAGATGCCGAAGTTATTTCATGCGCACTCCTAAGTCGGTGGTGCTCCCAGAGTCAGGCAATGATTGGGGTGGTATTTATTGCGAGTTACCTTACCAAGAAAAAACACATTTTCCTTCGTGTCTTCTTGGTAAAATAGCTTAATTTTTTTAATGGGTTGATGTTGTAAATCCGTGTTTTTGCATACGGTAAAGTAACGTATCCCGGGTAAGACCCAATAATTTTGCGGATTTACTGCGATTACCTTTAGTCCGACTGAGTGCTTGATGAATCAAGTCAGCTTCTAAAGATTCCAGATGAATACCTCTTTCAGGCAAGGTGAATGCCGCTGCTTTAGGCATACTGCTGTAAGTAACAAATTCACGCGGGAGATTTTCCGGCTCTATGGTTTGACCGGCTAATAACACACTGAGTCTTTCACACAGGTTACGTAATTCACGAATATTACCGGGCCAAGCGTAATCCTTAAGAACCTTCAAGGCTTGTTTGCTGATGGTGGGCGCTTCTATTGAATGGGTTTCTGCCATCATAACCAAAAAGTGCATAATAAGATGTTCTATATCTTCAGTACGCTCGATTAATGGCGGAAGCTCTAAAGGCACTACATCCAGCCGGTAATATAAATCCCTTCTAAATTGCCCCGTTGCAACCTGCTTGTTCAAATCCGAGTTTGTCGCCGCAATAATGCGAACATCAACGTTATAAGGCTTAATATCACCGACGGCAAGACATTCTCCAGACTCCAGAAAGCGTAGTAATTTTGCCTGAATTGATACGGGCAAAGAGTTTATTTCATCAAGAAACAACGTGCCCCCATCCGCAGCCTGAAAAATCCCGGTAGTATTAGCCGTTGCGCCTGTAAAAGAGCCCTTTTTATGACCAAACAATTCCGATTCAATCAGGCTTTCAGGTAAGGCTGCGCAGTTCAAGGAAATAAAGACTTTGTCAGCACGAGCGCTTTCTTTTTGAATGGCATTAGCAAACACTTCCTTGCCGGTACCGGTTTCTCCCTTAAGTAATACCGTGACATCAGTCGCCGCAACCATTTTGGCGCTACGAATCAAGGAATCCAATGCGGGGGATTTACCAATGATCGATTTAAAATGCCCCATAATAGCCTCTGTTAATGGTTTGCTGTGTGTGTGGTGACTGTAAAAGCCATTGGATTAAGCCATGGCACAACCGCTAACAGTGCCAGAACTATCATAAACAGGCCGATAGCCTGTTTGAAACGCTGCATTCTGGATAGCCTGGTCAAAAGGTTTGTCATTATACCGACTCCCATGACGGCTGGCAAAGTACCCAAGCCAAAAGCCAGCATGGTCAATGCGCTTTTACCGGCATCACCGGTGGTAGCGGCCAAGGCTAAAGCGGCATAAACCAGTCCGCAAGGCAACCAACCCCAGACCATTCCAAAAAGATAAGCTTGGGTGAGGTTTTTTACGGGGATAAGTTTCCGTCCATAAGGTTCCAGTTTTTTCCAAACCGGTCTCCCCGCTTTTTCAATATACGCAAAACGGGGAAACCAGCCGGCTATATAAAGTCCTGCACTCGCCATAATCGCGGCTGAAAGTAATTGCAGCACTCGATGTCCATGAGTTTCACCCAATGGCATGGTTAATAAAGCCTCAATAAATCCGGCTAAGGCACCTGCAATAGTGTAGCTGGTAATCCTGCCAAAGTTATAATTAAATACAAACGGTAATAATCGTTTTTTATTATTTCGTATATCCGGACTTAAACTTAACGTTAAGGTGCCAATGATAGACCCGCACATGCCTATGCAGTGCATACTGCTGAATAAGCCCATGATAAAAGCGACCAGGTAAGAGGACGTAAAAGCGGGATCAAATGGCATAAATACAGTTGCAAGGTAAAAGGTTCAAGGTAAAAGGTTCGGTTATCAATTTAAATGGCCTATTGATTCCGGGAACGCTGAGCCCCAGCTCGGCGTAGTCACCAATAATCAGTAATCGGCCTGACTATCCCGTGCCGAGCTGGGGCTCGGCGCTCCCGGAAAGTTATCGTGCAAGACTTGTAAATTGCGCAAGAATCTGACCCTGAATTTTCTCTGCCATCGCCCTGCGATTTTCAGCATCACGAATCGGCCGACCTACGACAATATAATCAGCCCCGTTTTGAAAAGCCGTTTCTACACTCACCACACGCTTTTGATCGTCATCTTCACGGTTATCTACCGGCCTGATACCCGGTGTAATAACCAACAGCTTGTTATCCAATTGCTCCCTGAGCATGGCGACTTCCAGTCCTGATGAAACAATGCCGTCACAGCCTATTTGCAAGGCGCGTTTGGCGCGGGACAATACCAGTTCACGGACATCACACACAAACCCAAGATCATCAAGATCGCCACGATCCAAACTGGTTAAGGCGGTCACTGCCAGCACTTTAAGATCACCTTTTTCTTTAGCTGCGGCCTCCATAATGGCATCGTTGCCATGGATGGTAGCCAGATCAACGCCTTTGCTGCTTAAGGCCTTGATAGCTCGACCCACGGTGGCCGGAACATCAAAAAATTTCAGATCAACAAACACTTTTTTATTTTGCTGCTTCAGCCATTCAATAAAACCAAAATAATCACCCGACATAAACAGCTCCATGCCGACTTTATAAAAGATCACTGAATCGCCGAGTTCTTCAACCAAAGCCTGCGCTTCAGGAATACTGGCAACGTCCAGCGCCATAATCAGGCGTTCACGAACGGGAATGGGTTTGGTTGATATAAAGGTCATAGGTTGGTTTTAAGGTTCAAGGTTCAAGGTTCAAGGTTCAAGGTTCAAGGTAAAGGATGGATTACTGTGTTTTTAATCCGGCTTTATCCCAAGCGATTATGCCACCGTCCATGTTGTAAACTTTGGAAAATCCTGCGGTCTTTAACACATCAAAAGCTTTTGCAGAACGTCCGCCAGATCGGCATTGTGTAATCACAGTGCTGTCTTTGTATTGTTTGAGTTCTGACAAGCGTTCATTTAGCTGACCTAGCGGAATATGAATTGCGCCGGCGATATGTTGTTCATTCCATTCACTGTCTTCACGAACATCGACAATAACAGCTTTTTGCTCTGTAGACATTACCGAGGCTTCTTTGGGCGAGATTGATTCAATTGAACCCGTTTCTGCCTGGGCATTACCATAGCCCATTAATAAAATTATAAAACTTAAGCGGAAATACTTTAAAAATAAATGCATACCATAGCTCCTGAATAATGAACCGAACCCGCGTGCAAAAGTGATATGATCAGTCATCCTTTCAACCCGGATTTTATGACAAAGACAGCGCCACATGCTGGCTTATTACGGTATATGTTACCGGAACTTGTTTTAACAGTGAATGTTAATATTACCCATAGCGACAATAACCCTTCGATTATGAACTCAACCTTGATTCAAATGACCTTGCTAATGGCTTGCGGTGTTGGCTGGAGAATCCTTAAACCAGCCGGTCTAACCGCAACACATGTCCGGCATGTGTTAACGACTTTTGTCTATTATTTGCTCCTGCCGGCCATGGTCTTGGAGGTATTATGGACAGCGGATATTGGCGTGCAATCTTTTCACTATGCGCTGTTGGGCATGAGCTGCATTATCTTTGCCATGCTGTGTAGCTGGATGGTCGGGACACTTTTTAAATTTGAACATAAACGTTTGGGTGCCTTAATACTGGCCGCTGCCTTCCCTAATGTGACGTATCTGGGCTTACCCGTTTTAGAACAAACTTTTGGGAGTTGGTCACGCTCGGTGGTTATCCAAATGGATCTGTTTGCAACCGCCCCCGTCCTGTTTACCCTGGGCATTATAGTCTCCCGCTATTACGGTGAAGATAGCGCAGAAAACCCAAAGTCACCACTATCCTTTCTTAATGCGCCGCCTTTTTGGGCGGCAGCCATTGCCGTCATTTTAAATCTTAACGGACTGATTGCTCCGGCCTGGTTACTCGGCGTATTGCAAAAATTATCGGCGGCTGTCGTACCCTTGATGCTGTTTTCCTTGGGACTGGCGTTAAACTGGAAAGCCATCATTGCCCGGAACTTGCCTTATGTTATGCCGGTTATTGTAATAAAAATGCTGTTAATGCCGGTCTTCGCCATTGCTCTGGCGAGTTATTTACCCCTCGAAGGCAAATACAAAGCAGCCGCCGTATTGGATATGGCAATGCCGAGCATGGTTCTGGGTGTGGTTTTTTGTGATCGGTATCGACTGGACAGCGCTTTTTATGCCATGACCGTTACCGTAACAACCGCGCTGAGTTTACTGACCTTGCCGTTTTGGCATAGTGTACTAATCAATGAGTTTTTAAAATGAATCCAACCCTGGAAATATTCTCTCAAGGCGAAGAAATTGTCACCGGCCAAACCGTGGATACCAATGCCGCCTGGCTGTCACAACAAGCCGTTAATTGCGGCTTTACAGTAACACGACATACCGCTGTAGGCGATAAACTGGATGACTTGGTCGCTTTACTACAAGACATAGCGCAACGGGCCGATTGTTGTATTTGTACCGGTGGCTTGGGGCCTACCAGTGATGATTTGACCGCCGAAGCCGTTGCGCGTGCTTTTAAGCTGCCCCTTGAATTTGACGCCATTGCTTTTGAACAAATCAGTCGTTTTTTTGTAAACAGAAACCGAACCATGCCCCCCTCAAATCGAAAGCAGGCCATGCTGCCTCAAGGCGCTGAGCGTATCGAAAATGAATGGGGCACAGCACCGGGGTTTTCACTGCATTACGGACGCTGCTGGTTTGCATTTTTACCGGGCGTACCGATGGAAATGATGAATCTATTTCGGGAAAGCATCTTGCCCACCCTATCGACCCGTTTTTTATTACAGCCGGGGCAATTGGTGTCCATCAAAACCTTCGGCTTGGGCGAGTCGGTCATTCAAGAACGCATCCATTCAATTGAAATACCTGCCGAGGTACAATTAGGTTTTCGTGCCGGAACCGACGAAGTTCAAACCAAGCTATTGTTTCCGTTTGATTATCCACAATCGGCAATGACGGCTTTAGTCACCCGAGTTGCTGAACCCTTGGGGGATTATGTCTTTGCCATTGATGGACTGGGTAAAACAACAGGCGACCTGGTTTTTGAAATTGATAAACTGATGACGGCAAGACAGCACACGCTAGCCATCGTAGAAACAGCAAGCCATGGCCTGCTGGCGGCCAAGTGTGTCGGTTTGGAGTGGTTGCTCAGCGCAAGCTATCAACAAGCCACGGCCAGATTAGGCCAACACACCGATGCAGAAAACTTAATAACAGCCGCCAAAGCCATTGCAATCGATCTACAAAAAGCCGGTGGCGCTGATTACGTTCTTGTTCAACTTTATGCGGGCGACAATCAAACCTTGCACAACAAAGATCAGTCCATTGTTGTTTATAACATTCTGTTGGCGGGTGACACCTTTCATCAAGCGACTCATTCAATAGCCGGCCCGCTCAAACGCAAGCAAAATCAGGCAGCATTATTGGCTTTGGATTTATTACGGCGCTATTTGCAAGACAAAGCCATCAGTTATTAAAACGCAATTGATTTTATGGGCTACCAACTTTAGACGGGACAAGCAAAAAGGCTTAACTGTCAATACGGTTAAC
>JBAXTQ010000094.1:0-13499 GCA_037130115.1 Methylococcaceae bacterium | reverse complement strand
ACTTGACCATTTATATTCCCTCACCCCAGCCCTCTCCCAAAGGGAGAGGGAGCAAAATGCCGAAGTTATTTCATGCACATTCCTAAGCCACATTTTATGACGTGTACGGTAATGGAGTGGCTTCCGGTTTTTACGCGACCGGAGACTGTACAAATTCTGCTGGATTGTTGGCGTTATCAAAGGGAGCAGGCGGGTTTGCGGCTTTATGGTTATGTGGTTTTAGAAAATCATTTGCATTTTATTGCCCAAGCGCAGAATTTAAATAATGTCCTGTCGCACTTCATAGATGATACGATTCATTCCTGAAATAATTTGCCTGTATTGATTAAGGTTTAATTTCTCAATTTCTTCAGGTATTAAGCCGACGACAAGCTCAGGACAGGCTTGGGTTGCTTTATTCCGGCCTGCGCCTAATGCTTGTTATAGCTGCCTCACCAAAATCAAGAATTAAAAATTTGAAGATTGTGTATAAAATTTTTAATTACCTTTAGTAAAAATATGTTAAATTGTGCGAGTGAGCTAATACGTTAGCACTTATCAAGGAATCTGCTCGACATAAGTTGAGAAACTTTACTTTTTAAAATCCTCTTTACCGCCCTTTTTTATTAAAGAGCGGGACAAGATGTCAATTGGCAATCTTATTGGATATGCACGTCTACCTGAAATGATTGCGATATTATCAGGGGAAAGTCATGGGTATATTTAGAACATTATTTTTAACCGTATTTTTATTCTTTTCCGTTACCGCTTTTGCTGACTTTAATACGACCTTGCGATTGGCTGAGCAAGGCGATGTACTGGCGCAATATGACTTGGGTACGCTGTATGCCCAAGGGCAAGAGGGGGTAACCCAAAATTATCAAGAAGCGGTCAAGTGGTATCAAAAAGCGGCTGAACAGGGTGATGCGTTGGCACAATCCAACTTGGGCACGCTGTATGCTCAGGGACAGGGAGTGACCCAAGACTACCAAGAAGCTTTTAACTGGTATCAAAAAGCGGCCCTACAAGATGATGCCTTGGCTCAATATAATCTTGGCACGCTTTATCGTAAAGGTGAAGGGGTCAGTCAAGATTACCAGGAAGCGTTTAAGTGGTATTTAAAAGCGGCTGAACAGGGTGAGGCATTGGCGCAATCCAACGTGGGTGTTCTGTATGCGCAAGGCCACGGGGTTGCCCAAGATTATCAAGAGGCGTTTAAGTGGTGGCAAAAAGCGGCTGAACAGGGTGATACGCAGGCGCAATATAATCTCGGTATTTTGTATGCTCAAGGACAAGGGACAACTCAAGATTTTAAACAAGCCGTCAAGTGGTTCCAGAAAGCCGCCGGGCAAGGCGATGCACTGGCGCAAGCTGACTTGGGCACGTTATATCGCAAAGGCGAGGGGGTAGAGAAAGACTACCAGGAAGCCGTTAAGTGGTATCGATTGTCTGCGGAACAGGGGAATGCTTTGGGGCAAAATAATCTGGGTCTGATGTATGAGTCTGGAAAAGGCGTCACCCAAGATTATACAGAAGCCGTTAAGTGGTATCGGCTGGCCGCCGGGCAAGGGCTGCCAAAAGCACAAAATAACTTGGGACTTATGTATCAGGCGGGACAGGGAGTTGATGACAATACGAGTTATCAGCAACCCACCGAGCAAGGGTTAACCGAGGCAAAATTCAACCCCGACTATCGGTATGATCAAGACTTGGGCATCACACAAGACTACATTCTTGCCTATATGTGGATAAATCTTGCGGCTATACAAGGGGATGCCAAGGCTGAGGAAGGTCTGGATACCTTGGCCAGACGCATGACACCTCTGCAACGGGAAAAAGCACGGCAGATGGCTCAAGCTTGCCAAGCCAAACACTACAAAGGCTGTGAATAATAAGGTTCCTGCTTGGGAATAATACAGTGGGGTTATTTTTGCCTGGTTTCCATGCATCGGTCTGGGGGGCATTCGGCAACGCTATCGCGTTGTGTGACGCAGGAGCGTCACGGGCTGCATTCCCACGCTGGAGCGTGGGAACGAGTGGAGTTCGTCTAGTTCCCACGCTCCGGTTTGGGAACGAGTGGAGTTCGTCTAGTTCCCACGCTCCGGCGTGGGAATTCATTCGGCAACGCTCCAGCGTTGCGTGACGCGAAAGCGTCACTGACGGCATTCCTGAACTGGAGCGTGGGAACGAGTGAAGCCTGAATATTGAGACATCTAATATCTACTGAGCTGATGACATAATGGTAACGAATAATCTGTTTAAATATATTGCTGTTTTTGGGCTGTCATATTTTATGGTCTTGTTGCTGACGCCGTTATTTATTAAGCTGGCACCGCGTCTTGGTTTAATGGATGCCCCCGATGAGCGCTGTGTTCATAAAAAATTAATGCCACTGGGTGGCGGCGTAGTGGTGTTTTTTGCGTTTCATTTAACGTGTTACCTGCTTTATCATTATTTTTGGCCTTCTGTTGCAGGTCAGTTGAATGTCGATTGGTGGTCAGCTTTTTTTATATCATCGTCTATTTTACTAGCGGTGGGTCTTATTGATGACCGTTATGGCTTGTCGCCTTTACTTAAGTTGGCAGGGCAAACGGCGGCAATTTTATGTCTTTATTTTTTATCAGGTTACCAGGTTAATTTACTCAGTCTTGATTTTGGTTATTGGGGTGCCATGGGTTTTGTATTGATTTGGATGCTCAGCATTATTAATGCGTTTAATTTAATTGATGGCTTGGATGGTTTGTGTTCAGGCTTGGCAATGATTTCCGCTACCGGTTTGGCTGCGGTGTTTATTTTTCGGGCTTCGTCAGGTGACGCACTGGTTTGTTTGGCATTGGTGGGAGCTTGCGCCGGTTTTCTTTATTATAATTTTTTTCCTGCCAAAGTATTTTTAGGCGATACCGGCAGTCTGTTTTTAGGCTTTGCTTTGGCAAGTATTAGCTTAAACGGCGGGGGTAAAGGGTCGTTTTTAGTGATTATAGCGATGGCTTTTTTTGTGGCGGGCGTTCCTGTTATTGATACTTTGCTGGCGATTTGGCGTCGCTCAATTCGTAAAGCATTGGCTAAACGTGATGGGGCGGCTAACGTTAAAATAATGCAGCCTGATAAAGATCATTTACACCATCGCTTACTTAACACAGGCCTTAAGCAGCGCCATGTCACCTTGGTGCTTTATGCGGCCAATAGTGTGGCGGTACTGCTGGGACTGGCTTTTATGATTGCCAATGAGTTTGCCACCGGGCTGTTTTTGGTTATTTTTATTATTACTCTCTATCTGCTAATCAAGTATGTGCTACAGATTGAATTATGGGAGACCAACAAGTTACTGGCCAGATCCAATGAAAAGTCTGCGCTAACGCGATTTAATTTAATTTTTTATCCTTTATTTGATTTGTTGTGGATGTCGGGATCGGTTTGGTTGGCGACTATTATTTCTTTAACAGGTTTTTCACCGTTTCGCAGTATGGGGCAATTCTCCTCTCAGTTACCGTTATGGATTATGCCGGTTTTTATTCTGCTGTTTGTTTCCAAAGCTTATATCAAAAATTGGCGAAATAGTTTTTTTCGGGATTATTTATTGTTGAGCGGGGTTGTTTTTATAGGTTGCCTGGCCAGTTTTGCGTTATTTCATTTACTTAAAGGGGATTCCGGTTTTTTATTGCTTAATCAACTGTCATTATTTTGTTTTTTTTCGTCAGTAGGGATTGTGGGTATACGCACACCGACTTGTATTATTAAGGCATTTTCTATGGATAATCCTGATCCGGGTGCCATTCGCTGTAATGTTTTAGTTTATGGCGCAGGCTATCATGGGGGATTATATTTGCAGGAGCGTTATTTGAAATACGGTAATGAATTAACAACTACCTGCATTATTGGTTTTATAGATGATAATGTTTTATTAAGAAAGCAGTATATTTATGGCAAAGTCGTGTTGGGTGATTTAACGGATTTAAAGGCATTAATTGCAAAATATCATATTGAGCAAATCGTACTGACTGTTGATATTACTGATAACAACACCGCCTTGTTAAAGCAAATCGCCGGGGATCATGGCGTTCAATTAATGCGCTGGCAAGCTCAGACCATCGCTATTTAGCCGAATCTGTAGGAGCGACGCCCACGTCGCGATTTCTATCGTTCCCACGCTCCGGCGTCACTGCCCACAGTTAAGCATTGTAGGAGCGGGCCATGCCCGCGATGAAGAAGCTAAAGCTAAGCATTGCAGCCAAAATATCGCGGGCATGGCCCCGCTCCTACGGTGGGCAGTGACGCTCCAGCGTGGGAACGATAGGATGAGGTTAATTTATTGCGAGTTACCTTATAACTTGTAATTATTCAGCCCCCTCTTTAACAAAGAGAGGTTAGGGGAGATTTTATTAGATAAATCCCCCTCAATCCCCCTTTTTCAAAGGGGGAAGTGAATACTTACGATGGTTATCGTTGACACTTGCATAAGCCCTAATTGCAGGCGTAGGCCGGAATAAGGCTTTTCGAGCGCAAGCGAGAATAAGCGTTTCCGGCACATACGCATCAACTTAAAGATATTACAGACCACGAAGACACGAAGTTCACGAAGAAAAACCAAAGAAAAATCTTCGTGTTCTTCGTGTCTTCGTGGTGAAATGTCTTAACTTGATGTCTATGGGTCTGCATCCCCTCCCCAATCCGCGCCCGATAAAGCAACGTCGCTTCGCTTGTTGCGGGGCGCTCCTTTCGGCCTAAAGGCCGAGGTCTTAAACCAGCAAGGAAGATTGATAAATAAAACTGGCCTGGTGATTCCGGGAGCGCTGAGCCCCAGCTCGGCGTAGTCAGTAATCGGTTTGACTATCCCGTGCCGAGCTGGGGCTCAGCGTTCCCGGAAAGTTATCTGTCCCGGCTTAGTTGGTAGCCTGAAATTACAAGATGCCCCGGCTTAAGTTTGCGTACTCTTCTAAGGAACGCGCATGAAATAACTTGACCATTTATATTCCCTCACCCCAGCCCTCTCCCAAAGGGAGAGGGAGCAAGATGCCGAAGTTATTTCATGCACATTCCTAAGCATAAAACTGGAGTAAAACCGCTTTAGCTGTTGTGCAGGCAATAGCTGAAGCGATTGCACTCCAGTTTTTTAAACAACTTGCGCTTAACTTAACGGCATTGTTGTCGCTCATGTTTTGAAAGTTATTGAAGACTTCAAATGTTTCGGTCGTGGTTGTACTCGTTCCCAAGCTCCAGCTTGGGGAATGTAGACCTGGAAGCTCCAGCTTCCAATCTCGCGAAGCTGGAGCTTGGGAACCAGAAGAAGGATTATGTCAGATTTAATAATCCAAAGGTTATAGGCTGTGTTCAAGCAATAGGGTAATCCCGGCATTCCAAGCATCAAAACACACTATTATATTAAAGCGCACAGGAGTACGTACTATGAATTTATCAGCCCAAGACATTACCGCAGAAATCTTGACCTTGCCAGAACAAGAACAGCAAGAAGTAGCCGACTTTGTTGGATTTTTAAAAACCAAATTAGCGCGGCGACAAGCTAAACGGTTTGAATCACGTCAACAAACTCTATCAAATCAACTAACCGAAGGAGCACGAGTGTTACAAGTGTTGGAAGAAGTCGAGCTTTTAGGGTGCATGGAAAGCGGTGATGGTGAATTATCAGGGGATTACAAACAGCACCTATGGGGCAATGAATAGTTCATACGGATAACATCCAATGTCGTTAAGTTAAGCGCAAGTTATTTAAAAAACTGGAGTGCAATCGCTTCAGCTATTGCCTGTAAAAACAGCTAAAGCTGTTTTACTCCAGTCGCAGTATTATATTATTACGATGCTTAACTGTGGGCAGTGACGCCGGAGCGAGGGAATGATAGGAGATTGGATATTAGAAGCGGCGTAGGTCGGAATAAGCGTTTCCGGCATCCAGACTGCCCACAATTAAGCGAAAGTTGTTTAAAAAACGGAGTGCAATCGCTTCAGCTATTGCCTGTAAAAACAGCTAAAGCGGTTTTACTCCAGCCGCAGTATTATATTATTACGATGCTTAACTGTGGGCAGTGACGCCGTAGTATGGGAATTAGACGAATACAATGGAGGTCAGGCTTTGCCTGACAGTCAGGCAGAGCCTGACCTCCACACGTTGCACCGGCTCCAAACCCGGAACTCACGGTCAAAGCATGAAGTATTTTGACCGTTTTAATTAATTTGATTGACAATATGTTATTTTTATAGTGAGATGCAATAAAAATTTGCTGATGTTTGGGTTTTTTAAAAACAGTGAGCCATTTCGTCTTCGCGACGAGTCTTAAAAACTTCCATTATAGTCAAATTAGGGCAACCTGATTGATAAATCAGCAAATCTTTCATGCTAGACATAGGGGTGGGTTTTGAGCATAACCTGTTCGTTAGGGTCATGCTTCATGGCTACACGAGTTCCTTACCGTGTTATAGCTTAACTACCGTGTATTTTCCATTTTTAACTTCGAAATTTCTTTGTTTTTTCAAAT
Source organism: Methylococcaceae bacterium (assembly GCA_037130115.1). Lineage (GTDB taxonomy): Bacteria > Pseudomonadota > Gammaproteobacteria > Methylococcales > Methylomonadaceae > Methylobacter_C. Next base: position 7,032 of record JBAXTQ010000094.1, on the reverse strand, counting down.
ATTAGCTGCTATCATCAGCGTTAAAATTTCTGAATACACAACATAAACTTAAATAAATAAAGTGAGGATAACATCATGAATATGTCCAAATACCTATTTAAAGTAATTTTATTGTTAATGTCCCTGGGTATACCACTGACAGTCAGTGCCGATGCGGCTTCTGATACTGTCGCCGCCATTGCCGCCGATCCTGCTCATGCTGCGGAGATTACCGCCGCTGCGGTTAGCGCAGCGGTTGCGGCGAATCCCGATCAAGGCGCCGCCATTGCGGCCGCGATTGTCACGGCGGCCATCAGGGCAAACCCCACTATGGCTATTGCTATTACCACGGCGGTTATCACGGCAAACCCGGGGCTGGCGGCAGCTATTACAGCAGCGGCAATTGAAGCAGCACCCAAGCAGGCTGCGGAGATAGGAGCAGCAGCGATCGCCGCAGCACCCAACCAGGCAAAAGCTATTGTCTCGGCGTTTCAGGTGGCTGTAGGCGCACCCATCCCGACCGAAAATGTTTCCGAATCAACAGTTAATACAATTGCCATGTCGATTGATGTGGCGCTAAGTGCAATAGCGGATTGCGGCGGCACCCAGGCATGTGTGGCATCGGTATTCGCCCAGATAGCGGCACAGTCGTCTAGCCCGGCGGCAGCGGCCGCGATAATAAATGAAGTCAAACGAGAAATTAGTTCTAACTAAAAAAAGGAACCTTTCATGAAATTCTATTTGGCACGAAACAACAAAAAATGTATAGGCACTATAATAATGAGTTTATTAAGCTGCGGCAATGCTCTGGCTTATGATTCCAACGATGATAGCGACATTACTAGAGAGCGGCAAATTTCTGATTATGCCCAGCAAGGTATTCATGCAGGTGCCTTTACCATTTTGCCCAAACTGGACTTTACCAACCAGTACATGTCCAATATTTATTATCGTGATAAGGCACTGGGGCCTACCAGTGATAGCTATGTTGCGCACTTTAAACCCGGTGTTAAAGCGAATTCGAACTGGAATCAGCATGCGCTTAACTTTAAGTTGGATACCGATTTAGCACTCTACGCCACTCAACCGAACAACAATGACTATAATAACGTTTTTACGAAATTAGACGGGCGTTTGGATGTGCTTCATAACAGTCATTTTGATACCGCGTTCGCCTATAACTATCTAACTGAAAGTCGGGGATCACCTGATCAGATTAACGGTGGCGCTCCAACGATTTATGACACTAAAGTGATTGATGGTTTTTATACGCATACCCTAAACCGGGTAACGGCCAAGGCGGGTTTAAATGCTATCCGTTATGATTATCAGAATGTGCAAAGTTCAATCAATAATACCACCTTACAGATGAATACCCGTAACCACTGGTTGTATACGCCCGAGCTTAGATTGGGCTATTTAATTCAGCCGGAATATGAAGCCTTTGTAAAATTCCAATATCTGGATGCAAGTTATGACACGCTGACACTTACCAATGGCAGCGGTAGGGGCACAGCCTATAACCGTAATTCTTGGGGTTACAATGCCTTGGGCGGTATAGCCTTTGATGTCACCGGCCTGATTACCGGCGACGCTTCTATCGGCTATTTACAGAGGTCTTACGAGGACGCCAGATTATCTGAAATTTCCGGCGTTAACGGCTTTATTAATTTAAGGTGGCGTCCCACCAAACTGACCACTGTCAATGGCAAAGTGAGCCGTGTTATTAACGAAACGACTCAGCAGGGTGTTGCAGGTGTCTTTACTACGGGTGTAGGGGTGAGTGTACAGCATGAGTTAATGCGTAATATTTATCTTAACGTCGCAGGTGATTATTCCAATGGTATCTACAAAGGCTATGTTGCGCCTAATACCGAAAATCGTAATGACAACACGTATATCATTAGTACAGGTGCCAAGTATTTGTTAAATAAAAATTTTTCTACGGATCTAACCTATACTTTCCAAAACAGATCAACTAATTATCAATTCGCCAACTATGATTTAAATCTGGTTATGGTTAATTTTAGGGCTCAGTTTTAAGGTTATTTCTGGAAAATAACTTACCTATTAGATGAATCCTATTCCTTGCCTGATTGGGGAAGCTCTACTTTTAATGGGTAAAATTTTCTACGGAAATCACCTAAGTCGCTGTCATTATTATTGTCTACCTGCCGGTATTCCTGTGAAAAAAAATGAATCAATATTGTATTAAGGTTACTTCAGGACTATTGTTATTGTGGGGTATGTTATTGTGTGCCCCCCTGTTTGCTGAAGAAAACAGCCAGTTGCCAACGCAAAACCAGCTTTCACTTTCTGCTGTTAATGCGGCCTATAAACTGGGCTCGGGTGATCAAATAAAAATCACCGTCTTTAAGCAAGAAGAGTTGTCGGGTGAATATACCATCAATGGTGCCGGCCAGATTGCCCTGCCGTTAATTGGTGATGTTAATACTAAAGATCTGACGGTAAAACAGGTGGAAGAAGCCATTGCTGATAAACTAAAACCCGATTATTTGCTTAATCCGCGCGTTAATGTACAAGTGTTAAATTATCGCCCTTTTTATATTTTGGGTGAAGTGAAGGAACCCAAGTCTTATCCTTATGTTGATGGCATGACTTATCTTAATGCGGTCGCCATCGCGGGTGGTTTTACTTATCGCGCCAAAGAAGATCACGTTATGGTTATTCGTATGAATGACCCCAAGAAAAATGAAGAGAAATTAAGCATGGACGAAAAAGTAATGCCGGGGGATGTGATTCACGTTGAAGAACGGTTTTTTTAGTGTTTATGTTGTAAGGCAGTACGCAGAAAATACCCCCCGACTGGTTCCCACGCTCCAGCGTCACTGCCCACAGTTAAGTACAATAACACCGTAGGAGCGGGCCATGCCGGCGATATTTTGGCTGCAATGCTTAGGAATGTGCATGAAATAACTTCGGCATCTTGCTCCCTCTCCCTCTGGGAGAGGGCTGGGGTGAGGGAATATAAATGGTTAAGTTATTTCATGCGCGTTCCTTAGCTTTAGCTTCTTCATCGCGGGCATGGCCCGCTCCTACAATGCTTAACTGTGGGCAGTGACGCGGGAGCATGGGAACGATAGGACGGGGTTACCTTATGTCGTAACGTACAGAAAGTTAACCCGTTGGTATCTTTTCCATTAATGTAGGTGATAGTCATAACCCGATTTGGGCTTATGCTTTCAGCTTTCCAAAAATAACCGCATCATCATTATTGAGAGCCTTGTGTACGACTCAACTGAAAAATCTGTAGTGCCCATCGACGTTCAGCTAAATGACAATACAGAGCTGTCACTGAACAATATTCTCAATACCCTTTGGTTAAGAAAGCGCTTATTGATAAGTGTCACGCTTTTGCTCAGCCTGTTGGCGGTGTTAATTATCTATCAGTTAGTGCCGCGTTATACGGCAACGACACAACTCTTGATTGGTATCAATGCGGCCAAGGTGGTCGATATTGAAGAGGTGATGACGGGTAACTTAAAGGGTGAGTCGGCAGTGATAGGCGAAATGCAGGTTATTAGGTCGCGTGAGTTGGCGCGTAAAGTGATTGATGTTTTACATTTGGATCAATACGAAGAATTTAATCCCAAACTTAGAAAACCCGGTTTTCTTGCCCAATTTAACCCCAAAAACTTAATACCCGAAACCTGGAAAGAAGCCATGGGATTGGTGAAAATTGATACCCGCAGCGATGAAGAAAAGGCTGAGGCCCGGCTTACCCAGTTAATCAATACTTTTCTGGGTAAATTAACGGTTACCCAAGTCAAGCGCTCACAGGTTATTAATTTGGCGTTTGAATCCGAAGACCCTAAATTAGCCGCAAAAATAGTCAATGAACTGGCCGATAAATATATTGTTGGACAATTACAAGCCAAGTTTGATGCCACCAAAAAAGCGACCGACTGGTTAAATGACCAACTGGGCGAGTTAAAGCACAAGGTAGAGTCTTCCGAACGCGCTGTGGAGAATTACCGCAAATCCCACGCCTTGCTGGAAGTTAGTAAAGGCACCGGACTTTCACAACAACAATTATCAGAAGTCAACAGTCAGTTGATTATTGCCCGCTCTCAACGCGCGGAAGCCGAAGCCAAATATCAACAAGTTGAATCAATAGCCAGAAACGGGCAAGATATTGATAGCGTTGCCGAGGTGTTAAACTCGGGTTTAATATCCAGTTTACGTGGTCAAGAAGCCGAAGTGCAGCGCAAATATTCGGAAATGCTGGTGGAATACGGGGCCCGCCATCCGCGTATGATTCAAATGCAGGCAGAAATGGAAGATACCAAGGCAAAAATTAATCTGGAAGTTAAAAAAATAGCCGCAGGTCTTCGCCATAGTCTGGATGTTGCGCGTGCGCGTGAAGGTTCACTGTCAGGCAGCTTAAGGCAAATGGAGTCGAAAACTACCGGTAACAGTCAGGCTGAGGTCGATTTACATGCGTTGGAGCGTGAGGCGACCGCCAACAAAGCGTTATTTGAAACTTTTTTAGGTCGTTTTAAAGAAACGGCTTCCACACAGGGTATTTCACAAGCGGATGCGCGAGTGATCTCGTTTGCGGAAATTCCCTTAAGCGCGTCCTTTCCCAAGAAAAATCTAATGCTTACCGCCAGTATGATTGGGGCGATAAGCTTTGCGGTTTTCCTGGTATTTTTGCTGGAAATGCTTAATCCGGGGGTACGTTCGCCTGAACAGATTCAAGAGTTGTTCAATATCACTACCTTGGGTATTGTACCCAGATTAATGGAAAGCAAGATGAAGCCGCATGAGTATTTGCTGGCCAAACCCTTATCTGCGTTGGCGGAAGCCATTAATACCTTGCGTATTTCATTGAGTTTGCTTAACCCGGATGCCGAGGTTAAATCATTATTGGTGACTTCAGCGGTGCCGGGCGAAGGTAAAAGTACCTTGGCTATTTTACTGGGTAGACATTCAGCTACGGCCGGACAACGTGTGGTTGTGGTTGATGCGGATTTACGCCGTCCGACCATTGGCAAAACCTTTAAGGTTAAAGGCGGTGCGCTGGGCTTAACGGATTTATTAATGCATCACGAGTTGGTGCTGAGTGAAGTGTTGGTTGATGATCCGGAAACCGGTATGAAAATTTTAACCCGGGGACATTCAGCCTTTATTAACCCGATTGATTTATTCGCTTCGCACAGAATGAAATCAATCATCGATGAGTTGCGTGAACAGTTTGATTTGGTCATCATCGATTCGGCCCCCATCATGGCAGTACCTGATACCCGGATATTGGCCGGTTTGGTTGATAAAACCATATTTGTGTTAAGTTGGGACTCGACCCCTAAAAAAGTCATCGCCAGCGCGTTACATCTGTTAAGTAAAGACGGCCATAATAACGTTGCTGGGATTGTCTTGCAAAAAGTTAATTTAGAACAATATGGCCGCTATGGCTATGGGGACTCCGGCTATTATCACTCGTATGGCCGTTATAAGCAGTATTACACCAGTTAAACCGACCCATGCCAAGCTTCCGTATTTTTACTGGTCAGCGCATGATAGCCGGTTGTGGGGTGCTGGTTTGTTGCGGGATGTTAATGTTGGCGGTGCCACGGTTTATCTCCGGTTTATATGCGCTTTATCCGGAAGCCGCGTTTAATCAAACCCGGAAAATAATGCCGCCGGCCATCTATGAAAAGTGCATTGCCGATTTAAATCGGGCTCTGTTCTGGTATAAAAACCCTGATTATTTTCAATACCAGGGTTTTTTTTATTTAAAGCTCTATAACGTATCACCGTTACTGCCGTTTGCAAAAAAACAGGAACTGCTTAAACAGGCACAGACAGCCATTATACAAGGCTTAACGTTATCGCCCATTGACCCGTATGGCTGGTTTCGTCTGGCTGCGGTTGACAGCCTGCTTAACTTACCGAGGCTACAGAGTATTAACGCTTTACGTTTATCTTTTTACGCAGGGCGCGTAGAACCGGATCTGGTCATACCCCGACTGGCATTTAGTTATGAGTACTATAATGATTTTGATGGAGACATGCAGCGTTTATGGCAAAATCAAGTACGCGTTGCCTGGACTTTTAAACCCGTGCAGCTGGTTAACTTTGTCGCACTGCACCCTGAAGCCAAACCATTCGTTGTAAAGGCGTTTGTAAATGCGCCCGATGATGGCCAAAAATTCTTAAAGACTCTTGAAAGCTACCTTAAAAAAACTGTTTAACATCAAGCCAAAAGTACCTTTACCGGTAGGTTTGCCCGAAAATCATCGGCTTTATTGTATTGGCGATATTCATGGCCGACTGGATTTGTTGCAGGAAGCGCACCAGAAAATTGTCAATGACGCAGCGGATTTTACTGGCACCAAAATACGGGTTTATCTGGGTGATTATATTGATCGAGGGATGCACTCCAGACAGGTTATTGAGTGTTTGTTGGAAAACAATTTCCCGGACTTCAAAACAGTATTTTTGCTGGGTAACCATGAACAAGTATTGATGCAGTTTTTATCGGGCAACGATGACGTAATTGCCCATGAGTGGTTTAGATTTGGCGGCTTATCGACCTTGATAAGTTACGGCGTTAAGGTTCAAGGTATACCTACTGCAAAAGAGTTGGCGGGGTTGCGGACGCAATTGCTTGAAAAAATGCCGGCCTCACACCTTACTTTTTTTGAACGTTTAGCAATTTATTACGAAATAGGCGGCTATTTTTTTGTACACGCCGGCATTAAACCGAGTTGTAAGCTTCATCTTCAGCGGGCTGAAGACCTGTTGTGGATTCGTGAAGAATTTTTAAACAGCGAGCTATTTCACGGCAAAGTCATAGTGCATGGACATACTGTCACCGATCAGCCTGAAATTCGTCATAACCGTATCGCATTGGATACCGGTGCCTATGCCACAGGGCGATTAATCTGTGCCGTTTTTGAGGGGGCCGGTTGTCAATTTTTATAAGTTTTTAGACCTGCGCGACTATTGATTCCGGGAACGCTGAGCCCCAGCTAGGCGTAGTCACCAACAGTCAGTAATGATTCCGGGAACGCTGAGCCCTAGCTCGGC
>JBAXTQ010000093.1:0-13569 GCA_037130115.1 Methylococcaceae bacterium | reverse complement strand
ATTTTATAGGTAGTGTTTTATTATTTTTCCAACAGTTTTAATTTATCTGCTTTACCATTCCACTCATCAGCATCAGGCAGTGGAGATTTTACTTCAGTTATTACCGGCCATTCCTTAGCTAATTCTGCATTCAAACTGATAAATATTTCTTGCCCTTCAGGCAATTCATCTTCTGCAAAAATTGCATTGGCAGGGCATTCCGGCTCACACAATGTGCAATCAATACACTCATCTGGATCAATAACTAAAAAATTAGGTCCTTCATGAAAACAGTCAACAGGACATACATCGACACAGTCAGTAAATCTACATTTAATACAGTTTTCAGTGACTACAAAAGCCATAATTTATTACTCAGAAAGGTTTAAGGGAAATGTTTGTGTTTTTAGGGTGCTATATTAGCAGAAAGGGGTAACTGATAGAACATTAAGTCGTTATTTAATTACAAAATATTGAGAATAACTTTTAATTTTATTCTGTATTATCTGAATTAAATACAGAGGCAAATAAGCCTTTTGTAGCGCTGATTCTACTTTCATGGGTGTTTTTTAGAGCTATCCTTGCTTGTTCTTTAAGTTGATTGTCAGCATAAAGTTGTTCTGCGCGAGCAGGAATGGCTAGTGCGCGTTTGAAGTATTTTTCTGCTTCATTAAAGTTATTATTGGATAATAGAAAGTCGCCATAAAAGTAATTACTTTCGATGCCGTTTGGATTAATTTTTAATGCTGTTTGTAACATTTTTTGCGCTGTTTCCTCATCGCCAAATCCGATGGGCCACTTGGGTGCCATATAATAGAGCGTACCTAAGGTAACATAAGCGGAACCGTCCATGGCTTGCGGATTAATTTCAATTGCTTTGAGTAATAAATCACGCGCGTCATGAATGGATTCAAGTGCAGAGACAGCATCTTGATGGTCGGCATTGGTTGCCTTAACAATGGCTTCCCAAATGATAGGTTCTGCGTTGTTCGGATGTTGTCTGGACAAGTGAATCGTTTTATCCAGTAGTTCGGAATAGGCAGGTCCCCGTTTTTGTTTGGGCGTACTGTAATAAATAGACGCCCACTCGGACTCAATGCGTTGCAGGGAATCATTAAGGCTCTCTGCGAAGCTTTGGGGTGATAGTAGTAATAATGCAACAAAAGTTGTTTTTTTCATACGGCAAATATAGAGCAAAATGCTGATCTTTTCAATAGGTCTATGAAATATTTAGCTATCAATCCATTCCGAGTAAGGATGTATGGCAAGATTGTTGTTGTAGTAACGCAAATCATGGGTAACTTCCTCGCCTATCCAGTGTGGCTTTGAAAAAGTTTTACCTATTTCGGATAACTCAATTTCAGCGATTATTAAGCCCTGATTGTCGCCATCAAACTCATCTATCTCCCATGTATTTCCATCATCTGTTACAAAATGGCGGGTTTTTTCTATTATTGGTTTCCTGCAAAGCATGTTGATGATTTCGTTTGCGTCCGGCAGCGGGATTTCATATTCATATTCATGCCTGTGAGTGCCAACGGTCGCACTTTTTATGTTTAGCCATGCACACTCATCGCTGATTCTAACTCTGATGGAGCTGGTCGCCTGAGAGCTTAAATAGCCTTGTCGATATTTAACAGAGCGGGTTATATGTTCGCGCCAATCATTTCCTGCCATTAAAAATTTGTGTTCAATTTCGATAGCCATTATAGTTCCTTGCAGTTGTTACTGCCATCACAGTAAGGTGGAGTTTGCGTTTCAGAGCAACCACATAAATACAGTGTCTTGGTTTCTTCTGCGATTAATTTTACGGATTTTTTATCTGATAATTCTCTATGTGAATGATCGCATAGAGGCATCGTTTTACTGAAGCCGCAACTGCACCAAGAATATTTTACGCCTGCTTTTGCTTCTACAGGGAGTGGAGAATTAATTTTAGTGACCATGAAGTATAGGATAGTAGTTTACGTAAGGTAAATTATAAAATAATTTTATGTGGGTATCATAATGCACGCAATACACATTGCCATGCTAATATTTTTAACCGTAGATATTTTGGGTTAATTGAATGATAAAAGTCCTGCTTTATTTAATTGGCTAGCAGTGCTAAAGTAATGGTTTATTAAATTGCTTGGTATTTATTTTTAATGGCCAGTAGTTAAATCAATTTTTTTAACCTTTACTATTTAGGATACGCAAATGGCTTTCGAACTTCCTGCTTTACCTTACCCAAACAATAGATTGGTACCTTACATTTCAGAAGAAACTTTAGAGTATCATTATGGCAAGCATCACCAAACCTACGTAACCAATCTGAATAACCTTGTTCCAGGCACCGAGTTTGAAGGCTTGTCTCTGGAAGAAATTATCGTAAAATCATCAGGGCCCATTTTTAACAATGCGGCACAAGTCTGGAACCACACTTTTTATTGGAACAGCCTTATTCCAAATGGTGGTGGCGAACCTACCGGCACTTTAGCTGATGCCATCAACACAACATTTGGTTCTTTTGCAAAATTTAAGGAAGAGTTTACTAAATGTGCGGTAACTACTTTTGGTTCAGGCTGGGCATGGTTGGTAAAAAATGCTGATGGCACTTTGGCTTTGGTAAGCACCAGTAATGCCGGTTGCCCGTTAACTACCGGTCAAACGCCCTTATTAACTTGTGATGTTTGGGAGCATGCTTACTATATTGATTATCGTAATGCTCGCCCAGCTTATCTGGAAGCTTTTTGGGCATTAGTCAATTGGGATTTTGCTGAAGCTAATTTCACGGCTTAATTAATACAAAAAACCTTCTGCATCTTTTGATGCAGAAGGTTTTTTTTGCATCACCTAAAGCATCGATTGGATATTGCTGTTTTGTCATTCGCCAGCTTTATTAACAACTTCAATAAAAGTTACAAAGGATAAAACCTATGTTTAAAAAGTGGGTGCATTTATGGGTTTTGTTTCCCGTAATCGCTTGTGCCGACGTTTCAATGCCTGAGCAAATTAAACCGCCAGTTGGAAGTAGCCCGGTTTTGGCTGTAAACGCGAAAGGTGACCAGATTTATCAATGCACACTAAGCAACAGCGTCTATTCATGGCAGTTACAAGCGCCTGACGCCAAATTGTTTGCTGCACAAGGGCAAGTTGTGGGTAGTCATTATGCCGGGCCTGTATGGGAGCATAAAGACGGGAGTCGAGTCGTTGGTCGGGTGCTGAATAAAATAGATGTCGCACCCGATTCTTCTGTTTCTTGGTTACTTGTTGAGGCGATTGCGCATAAGGGTGACGGTTTGTTTTCAGACGTGCACTTTATTAACCGGATTAATACTCACGGAGGATTATCGCCGGTGTCGGGATGTGACTCAAATCACTTGGGAGCAGAGATGCGGGTGGCTTATACGGCGGATTATATCTTTTATGCTACACGCAAAGTTTCAATTCCCTGAGCTTCATCAACGCATAGACAGATTCTAAATAAGGAATATTTAAGCCAGCGCGTTTTCCTGCCCGTAAAGCATTACCCAGTATCACTTCGGTTTCCATAAGGCGGCCGTTTTCATAATCCAGCAGCATACTGGTTTTATACGGCAGCATGCCGTAAGTAGTTGCCATATTAACATCAATTATAGTGTCAGGCAGTCGATGGCCGACAGCTTCTGCTATAAGACAAATTTCCTGCATAATACAACGGACAAAAGCTTCTTGGGATTTTAGGATGTCTAACGTTGACAATCCTCCTGATAATACCGATAAGGGATTAAACGGTGCGTTCCAGACACATTTCTTCCAGCGTTCGGTCACAATGTTCTCGGTCGCGTTACATTCAATACCCGCGTGTTCAAATAACTCACAAAGCCTTGCCGTTTTGTGGCTGACAGAGCCAGGTAGTGTGCCCAAAGCCAGTCTGCCATAGGCTTGGTGCAATATTTTACCTTGCTTTATTTTATGGCTACAAATATACGCCAGACCGCTAATGATTTCATTATCAGGAAACGCGTCAACAAGTTCCTGTTCGATTTCAACGCCATTCTGAATAAATACAATCGCTGTATTGGCGGTCACAGCCGGGCGTATCAGGGCTGCTCGATCCACGGACGGAATAACTTTGGTGCAAAGTAAAATATAGTCGGCTGTGCCTTGATACTCGGCAGCACTTTTTAAAACGTGCGACGGCGTAAATGTCCAGGTGCCAAGTGTCTGGCTGTCAATGATAAAACCCTGTTGTTTGACATGATCGTAATCAGAGCGACAAACGACAGCAACCTCTGCGCCGGCTTTTGCCAGCAATGCGCCATAAAATCCGCCAATCGCTCCTGCGCCAATAATAAGAACTTTAGTCGTCACGGGATTCTCCGCTCAGAATTTGCTTTAAAAAGGGAATGGTTAATTTACGTTTGGCCGCCAATGATGCACGATCCAGCTTGGTTAGCAACGCCCATAAAGAAGACAAGTCCCGGTCATAGTGTGTCAGTAAAAAACGCACCGCTTGAGGCGATATTTCGAAGCCCATTTGGTTGGCTTTAAAAATTAAGGCAGTGATTGTATCGTTATCCGATAAGGCTTGGATTTTTAACGTCAGTCCCCAGTTAAGGCGGGTTTTAAGATCGTGTAACCGGAAAGCAATTTCAGTGGGTGGACTGGATGCCGACAAAATAAGCGAATGCCCCTGATCGCGAAGTCGATTATAAAAATTAAAAAAAGCCAGTTCCCATATTTCGTTACCGGCGATGTACTCTATATTGTCAAAACAAACAATATCAAACTTATCCAAATCTTTTAATAAATCCGGATCAGGTAGCTCTAAAGCCGACAAGGCAAAATAAAAAGAGCTGAGTTGTCGACTTTGAGCCTGATGACAGCAAGCTTGCAGCAAATGACTTTTGCCTAGACCGGATTGACCCCAAATAAAAATCTGCCGCTCACCGTTACCTTGGATACTTTTTTTTAAGTGAGCAATAATCTCCAGATTACTCCCGGGAAAAAAGTCATCAAAAGTCTGATTCGCTCTAAACTCAAAATGTAAGGGCAACTGCTTTGATAGGGTCATCCCTGCTTTCCTGAAAAATGCACATAGAGTGTTGCGCCCAAAAACAGCATGACACTGAGGATAAGTTCCAAACAGGGGTACAGGCGATCAGTGCTGCCGGCATACGTTTCTATCGAGCCATGTAAAAAATAGATCATGCTGACATAAGCCATCCAGTTGCAACTTCTGGCGTTGCGGTTTAAAAAACCGCGCAACGGCAATAACAAAGGAGTTACGGTTATTAACAGTTTTAACGCAACAGGAAACCCGGATGAGGGCACTAACACCGTATTCCAGAGCATTAATAAGGCAAATAGACCCAAAAAACCAGCCAAGGCAACAGAGTGAAAATAGATCGGTTTTATATTCATGAATCCTGGTTTATAGCTGTTTTAAAAGGTGTGCCGTTTTAGCCAAACGTGTTCCGAGTGCCAGACACAGTTTTTTTTCATGATCAGTTAAGCCAGTCTGCTCTACAGACAAGTGACTTGGGCCGTAAGGTGTGCCGCCTGATGTGGTTTCCCGCAAAGCAGTTTCCGTGTAAGGTAGACCCAACAAAAGCATGCCGTGATGCAACAGTGGCAGCATCATGGCTAATAACGTGCTTTCTTGGCCGCCATGCAAGCTGCCGGTTGAGGTAAATACACCCGCCGGTTTGCCGATTAAGGCACCGGAAAACCAGATCTCGGTTGTGCCATCAATAAAATATTTTAACGGTGCTGCCATATTGCCAAAATGGGTAGGGCTGCCCAGAGCCAGGCCATCGCACTGCTTTAAGTCGTCAAGCGTTGCGTAGATAGCGCCGTGGGCGGGAATGCTATCGGCCGTTTTTTCACAAATGCTGGAAACATCCGGCACTGTTCTCAGAACCGCTTCAGCTCCGGTTACAGCCTCCACGCCTCTAGCGATATAATTAGCCATTTCTGCGGTTGCACCGTTGCGGGAGAAATAAAGAACCAGAATTTTTATCATAAAGTTAGGAGTAGTGGCTTATAAAATAGCGAGTACAGCTTCCGGTGGACGACCGATAGCAGCCTTGTCGTTAGCAATAACAAGCGGGCGTTCAATGAGTATTGGATTATTGACCATGCCATTAATTAGCGCCTGCCGATCAAGGGACGGGTTATCCAAACCACTTTCCTTATAGACGGCTTCTTTCTTGCGCATTAACTTACGCGGCTCCATGCCCAGTTTTTGTAGAATGTCATCCAGTTCCTCGGCATTGGGCGGTGTTTTCAGATACTCAATAATCTCAACATCAACGCCTTGCGCTTGTAGTAATTGCAAGGTTTGACGTGATTTGCCGCAACGCGGATTGTGATAAATTTTCACGCTCATGGTTCACACACCCACAGGGCACAAGTCCCCAATAAAATAAAGACGCTATAATAGCATTTTTAATAAATTATACGCTTGAAAACCACTCTGATTTTACTCAGCCGGTTTTTAGTCGTTAAAGAAGTTAAGTATTTATCATAGGGGTAAACGCGTGCCAATAACAAATCTTAAAGAACAGGTAATGGATCGAATGAAGCAATATTGGTTATTAGCACGATTCGATCGGCCTATTGGTATTTTAATTTTATTATGGCCCGCCTTATGGGCGCTTTGGGTCGCCAGTAACGGCAAACCTGATTTATGGGTGTTAAGCGTTATTTGCCTGGGTGTGGTATTGATGCGTGCTGCCGGTTGCGTGATTAATGACTATGCGGACAGGGATTTTGATCCGCATGTAGAGCGCACCAAACAACGCCCGATTGCAGCAGGCAACGTTAAGCCCAAAGAAGCGCTTATCCTCTTTATGGTGTTATGTCTGTGTGCTTTTGGCTTGGTATTAACGCTGAATATTTATACCATCTTGTTGTCCTTTATCGCTGCATTTCTGGCCGCCAGCTATCCTTTTATGAAGCGTTACACACAGTTGCCGCAAGCTTATTTGGGTATTGCCTTTGGTTGGGCGGTGCCCATGTCTTTTTCTGCACAAATCAACAGCATTCCGGCGGTGGCGTGGGTGATGTATTTAGCCGTTGTTTTATGGGCGTTGGTTTATGACACCATGTATGCCATGGTCGATAAAGAGGATGATTTAAAAATAGGCATTAAATCAACCGCCATTCTTTTTGGTGCTTACGATCGACACATCATGGGAATTTTGCAGATTATTATTGTCGGATTACTGATTGCCGTGGGGCAAATGCAGCAATTGAACTGGCCTTATTATGGCGGTATTTTAGTGGCGGCTGGATTCTCGGTTTATCAGCAAAAATTAATTTTTCATCGGGACAAGGTCTTGTGTTTTAAAGCCTTTCTAAATAATAACTGGTTTGGTACGGTCGTTTTTGTCGGCTTGGCAATGGATTATTGGTTGCGTTGATTCTTAAAACAGTAGCGGTGCGCCTGAAATACCCAGTCTTGCTGTCGCTCGAATCGGCTTATTCCGGTCTACAAGACTATCAAAATTAGATGCGTTACAATGGTGCAACTAAAAAAAGGACGCTCTACATGTTTAGATTAAGCCAATACATGCGGGAACTGCTAACCCCGACACCGTTAAAACCCGCACGCAAACCTGCAGCTCCGGTGGTTATCTGGAATTTAATTCGCCGCTGTAATCTTACCTGCAAACACTGTTACACCACCTCGGCCAATATTGATTTTCCCGGAGAATTAACTACCCCACAAATCTATACGGTCATGGATGATTTAAAAGCCTTTAAAGTGCCGGTGTTGATTTTGTCGGGCGGTGAGCCGTTATTACATCCCGATATATTCAATATATCCCGTCGCGCCAAAGACATGGGGTTCTATGTTGCCCTGTCCAGTAATGGTACCAAAATTTCGGCTGAAAATATCGATGAAATAGCGGCTATTGATTATCAATATATCGGCGTAAGTCTGGATGGCATTAAAGATACCCATGACCAGTTTCGGCGGGTAAAAGGTTCTTTTGACGAAGCCCTGCGCGGTGTGCATTTGTGTCTGGATAAAGGGATTAAAGTCGGTATTCGCTTTACCTTAACACAGGATAATGCGATGGATTTTCCGGCTCTTTTACAACTAATGGACGATAACGATATAGACAAGTTTTACTTGTCACATTTGAATTATGGGGGGCGTGGCAACAGAAATCGTAAAGATGACGCGCATTTTGAAATGACCCGTGATGCCATGGATTTGATGTTTAAAACCTGCTATGACTGGCTTAAAGCAGGCAAGGACAGGGAATTTGTTACCGGCAATAATGACGCAGATGCCGTTTATTTTTTGCATTGGGTCACAAAACATTTTCCGGATAAAGCCGAACACATTAAAGCCAAACTGAAACAATGGGGCGGTAATGCTTCCGGTGTTAATGTTGCCAATATCGATAACCTCGGCAACGTGCATCCCGACACGTTCTGGTGGCATTATGATTTGGGTAATGTAAAAGATCGCCCGTTTTCAGAAATATGGATGGACACCTCTGATCCTTTAATGGCCGGACTAAAACAAATTCCACGCCCACTGGAAGGTCGTTGCGGAACTTGTCATTATCAATCTATCTGCAATGGCAATACGCGTGTCAGAGCGGCACAAACCACAGCAAACTACTGGGCCGAAGATCCAGGTTGTTATTTGTCAGAGCTTGAGATAACGGCACCTCATTGATTTCTTGTGAATATTCTTGAAGTACATACAGACTCAGAGCCGGATTTTTCAATAGCATATCAAACTCAGAAAGCTTTAGCCGGAAGCTCAGTCGTAACAATTTTACTATTTTGAAGATTGATGAAGTTTCTTAGTAATCAGTTTATGCCAAACCAATTGAGCTTTGCTTTTATAATAATTTGGTATACTAGAAGCAATTTAAAATTTGTTGGGTGCTTATTATGGCAACGATTACATTTGATACACATAAATTTGTTCGTAAATTGGAAGAAGCGGGTTTTGATCAAAAGTAGGCAGAAGGCTTGACCGAGGCAATGCGAGCAGCAATTGAAGAGTCAGAATTGGTCACTAAAAAAGATTTACAGATCGAGCTTGCACCCATAAAGGCCGATCTTAATTTGCTAAAATGGATGATGGGGGCTCTTATCGCTCTTGCCATCGCTAATTTCTCCAAGCAATTTTTATGAGGCGAGGTTGTGTCTTTAAGCCGGACAAGTTTCGTAAGCCCATTCACGTTTAGGTGGTAGACCTGGCAGGTTTTACAAACCCGCCAGGTCTACTGCATTCAGTGGTAACCCCAAGTTACAAATCACGCGGTATAAAAGTCTGCTCTTTTGTATCGCCAAGTTCTCCCTCAATCACATAAAACAAATGCTTGTAATTGACCAGCCATCGGCTGTGTTCATTGATTTTAACGGTGGCTCTTTTGGGGTTAAGGCGAATCACCTCGCCAAACA
This sequence comes from Methylococcaceae bacterium, assembly GCA_037130115.1. Classification (GTDB taxonomy): domain Bacteria; phylum Pseudomonadota; class Gammaproteobacteria; order Methylococcales; family Methylomonadaceae; genus Methylobacter_C. The sequence continues at coordinate 4,188 of JBAXTQ010000093.1, read as the reverse complement.
AGTCATTGTTTTCTTTGTCTTTAAAGCCAACTTTGGCACCGACTTTTAACGAGCTTTTGGGTATGCCAACGGCATTTTTGGCGGGTTGAATATCAGCGTCAACAGCATCCAGGTTGAGATAATAAAAAGGCAACGTCCACCTTTTTTGGTCGTTGATGTTTCTTACCAGGCAGCGAGTTCTTTGAACTTTTAGAATCACGGCGTCAATCAGGCTGTTCGATTGAGGATCAAAATAGCTGATTAATTGGCCGGTTTTTAAGCGTGCTTTAATCTGGTCTAGCCGCGTTGGGTTGGATAATTCCTGATTAATGGCCGATTCTAACCGATGTAAATCAAATAATGACGCTTTGTTTAGTTCTTGAAGTATTGCAGAGTAGTCCATTGTTAGTCGACTGAATTATAAAGTTAATAAGAATTGTCTGGTTTGGTCATCGTTATCCGTATGGATCATGCTGATTGGACTTGTCCAAGCCATAAGCGGCATAACCGTTTATAATAAGACTTTAGTGTCGTTTGCATTTCTCGATTTAATCAAATAGACTTCATTTTGAGCCAACCTATCATATCCACATAAATTCTTATGGGCAAAGAAAGCTTTATTAAAATTAACCATGGTGGATTGGGTAGTTTACTCAACAGCATTCAGACCTTGTTTGTCGGCATGTTGAGGATATGGTCGATTCCCATTGTCTTGATGCTAAGTATCGCCTCGGGATTTACAACCTACTACGGTCTGTCACATTTTATTGTTCCCTGGATTGCACTGATTATCACCATTGCGATTCAATCGATTATCGTTATCTGCTCACTGGAAATTGCCGGCATTCACTGGAAAGCTAATCGCTTACGTTATTTAAGTGTCGTCATGTCTTTGCTGGTCGCTATCACGGCATCCATTACTTTTTCGTATTTCAAGTTTTATGAGGTTTCTCAAAGTGAAACCATCCGCATAAACCGAATCAACGAGATGCGCAAGGATGTGGATACTTATCTGTCCGCAATTTTGATAACCAAAAGCGATATTTTAAAGCAGCAAAACAGTGAGTTGGATAAAGCGACCGCTGATGTGACCCAGGCTTATTTTGGAACCCATGCACAAATTCCTCCGGGGAATAGAAACGTAGTCGGCGAAGGGCCTTTCTGGAAGCATTATAATCAACGCTATCAAGCTAAAAAGACGGAGTTTGATCAGCTGGACAAAGAATTTCATCTGCTGGATGAGCATATCCGAACGCTACAAACCAGTCTGAACCACTTGACGGTTGATACTGAAAATAACTTTCAAAACGCTTTGGCAGGGTTGCAGGAAGTGCAGCTTAAGTTTAATCAACTCGCTACCAATGCCGGACATACCGTTCCCCAAGCTCCGATATTAATGACTTATACCCAGTTTGTTCAGGGCGTAACGCCGTCCTTTTCCATGTGGAATGACTTTTCCTTGTTTGCTTTTTCCTGTGCGGCCATGGTCGATTTTTTTACTTTTTTATTGTCTTATCGATTGGAAAGCACGGCACCGGGGCCTCTTTCAGAGCAAGAACAAGAGCTGGCATTTGAATGCATCCGGCAGTTTACCCAGTTTAGAATCAATGATAATGATGAGCTGGAAATGATCATAGAAAAATCGGATATTGAACGTGCCAGACGTTATTCTGATTTGTCTCGCATGTTTGCCGTCGGATTTTTATTGAGTCGTGGTTTTTTGCGTAAAATTGATGATAAATCAGTAGAGTTTGCGCCTAATCTTTACCCGCTGGTTGCCGAGCGAATGGCGGCGCAGCTTAGAGCCATCAAAGCGCAGTCTTTTGCGACTGCGCAAGCGGACAAGAGTCAGGTGACTTATGAATAATGGTTTATCGCCCTTGGATGCCTGGTTGACAGGCGAAAATAACGCCTTGGAATCCAGTCAATTGTTTTGGGACCCCGGTTTTGATGCGGAAAGACGGGTTGTTATTTCCAGGTTGGGCTTTTATCACCAGTTGTTTGAGCGGCCTCAACACTTTATTCCGCGTTTTTATCATCGTGTTTATTCACTGCCCATAGAAAATTGGGATTTGACGATCAATACGAGGCTTTATGGTGGATTTTGTACGCTAACCACACAGTTACAAATTTATTTTCAAGCGACCATCAATTATGTAGAAAGAAATTTGGATGCCTTGCCAGCCGTTAATCAGCAGATAAAAGTCAGCTACGAAAGTGTTATAAAGGACATTGTGAACGCCGAGTTAAGTTATCTAAAAGATGGCGCGTGGGTACAAACCGGTTTGCTGGAAATGGAACGGCAGATTGAAAGTGTCATTAATGAAACCTTAATTTTAAAGCATATCCAGTGTCGGGCGGTTTGTGAATTAACCTCGGTTTTTGAAGAGCTTAGCGACGACGAAAAGCTGGATGGCCGCTTTACTCAGGAAGCCGTTTATCTCAATGTGATGCAAAAAAACTTTGAATTTCGCGAGAAACAAGCTCAGGAATTGTTTCGGCAGGAAGATGAGTTGGAATTGTTGCGTTTGGAGCATAAACAAAAGCAGTTGGAAGCCATTAATCAGGAAGATGAAATTCAGCGACAAAAGCAAAAACTGGAAGCGGAAGCAATCAAGCGACAGTTGGAAGAGCAAGAGGCGCACCGTGTTGAGCAACATGCGATAGAAATGCGTTTGCAGGTGGAAAAAACCAACCATGAGTTGCAGTTAAAAGAAATTGAGTTGGCAGCAGAAATCCAGTATCAAAAAGACCTGCAAATTCGCCAACAACAACTGGATCTGCAAAAACAGGCTCAGCAACTGGAACTGGAATTGTTGCGTTTGGAACATAAGCAAAAGCAGTTGGAAGCCATTAATCAGGAAGATGAAATTCAGCGACAAAAGCAAAAACTGGAAGCTGAAGCAATCAAGCGACAATTGGAGGAGCAAGAGGCGCAGCGCATTGAGCAACATGCGATAGAAATGCGCTTGCAGGTGGAAAAAACCAACCATGAGTTGCAGTTAAAAGAAATTGAATTGGCAGCAGAAATCCAGTATCAAAAAGACCAGCAAATTCGCCAACAACAACTGGATCTGCAAAAACAGGCTCAGCAACTGGAACATCAACGCGTTTTGAAAGAATTGCAACGGGACTCGGAAACCCGGGAATATGAAAAAGAGCGGCTTCAATGGCTGCAAGGCAAAGAGCAGGAGCAACGGTTAAAACAACTGGAACTGGAAGCCGAACTTAAGCAACAGGAAGCCCATCAACTGGAGCGACAAAAAAGACAGGAAAGATTGGAAGCTGTAAAAATAGAGCATGAAAACCGCCTGCATCAAATGCGCTTGGAGGCCGAAATTAAAGAGGTGGAACTGCGTGCAGAAGCCACCAAGAGTAAAGACGAGCATTTACGCCGGGAAATTGAATGGCTGGTGCTTGACAGGCAACGGGCAGAATTAACGCGCTCAATAAGAGAAGCCAGTCCCAGAGACGAAGGTGTGCGTTAGATGGTCGATAGTGCGCATGAAGCAAAGTGGGAGTAGTTTTTTTGGCTGCCCACTAAATTGGGACAGTATAAGGTTAAATCGTTCGCTGAGCGGAGTCGAAGCGGACAACTCGCTTCGACTCCGCTCAGCGAACGGTCTCTTTTGATGATTTATCATTAAGTTAACCCTATTGACGATTAAGTCTTTTTGCTTGTCCTGTCAAAAAGTTGGTAGCCGTTTTTTTAATTATTTTAAATTTTAAAATATAAGGTGTTGCCATGAGTCCGGATATTATTAAAGCGCTTTTGCTTTACAGTCTTACCTTTAATTATGTGATGCTTTTAATCTGGTTTTGCGTGTTCAGTTTTGCCCACGACTGGCTGTATCGTCTTCATAGTCGATGGTTTTTCATCTCGGTAGAAAGTTTTGATGCGCTCCACTATGCCGGCATGGCAGTCTATAAAATTGGACTTATCCTTTTGAATATTGCGCCTCTCGTGGCTCTCTGGCTGGTATTCTAAGGCGGATTTTAAGCACGTTAAGGAGCCATCTTAACGGCTATTAATTACCTGCTCTTAATTTTATACGCAAATGTACGCATTAAGTAATTCGCTCTCCGTTGATAGGCTTTTCAACCTGCAACTGGAGTCCTGGTTGAGCAGTTTCAACCGATTGGCACTGTTCCGTTGTAGCAATATGGCTTTAACCTGTTTATAGGCTAGCCATCGACTTATCTCTGAGT
>JBAXTQ010000092.1:0-13606 GCA_037130115.1 Methylococcaceae bacterium | reverse complement strand
CGATCGCTATGGAAGATGGTTTGCGTTTCGCAATTCGTGAAGGTGGTCGTACAGTCGGTGCGGGCGTTGTTGCATCAATAATCGAGTAATAAATATGTCTAATCAAACTATCAGAATCCGTTTGAAATCATTTGATCATAAATTGATTGATCAATCGGCTGGTGAGATAGTAGAAACTGCAAGGAGAACAGGTGCTCAAGTAAAAGGCCCTATTCCTTTGCCTACTAAGAAAGAACGTTTTACAATTTTGATTTCTCCGCATGTTAATAAAGATGCAAGAGATCAATATGAGTTAAGAACTTATAAAAGATTGCTGGATATCGTTGAGCCAACTGAAAAAACCGTAGATGCATTAATGAAGTTGGATCTTGCAGCTGGTGTTGATGTCCAAATAAAATTGAATTAAAAATAGAGGAATTGGCAGATGTCAATAGGTCTTATAGGTCGTAAATGTGGTATGACCAGAGTATTTTGTGAAGATGGTTCATCAGTACCTGTTACTGTTCTCCAGATTGACTCAAACAGAGTTACTCAGGTTAAAAGTCTTGATGTTGATGGTTATCGCTCAATCCAGGTTGCAGCGGGCGATAAAAAATCATCAAGAGTCAATAAAGCAATGGCTGGTCATTATGCGGCGGCAAATGTGACAGCTGGACGAGGTCTTTGGGAGTTTAGGCTCGAAGATGGTGAAGGCGTTGATTTATCTGCCGGATCACAATTATCGCTGGATATTTTTACTGCGGGTCAAGTTGTTGACGTGCAAGGAAAAAGTATTGGTAAAGGTTTTGCTGGTGGTATCAAGAGGCATCATTTCAGCATGCAGGATGCAACGCATGGTAACTCACGCTCACACAGAGTGCTTGGTTCCATTGGTATGTGTCAAACACCAGGGCGTGTATTTAAAGGCAAAAAAATGGAAGGTCATCTTGGTAATGTAAAAACAACCATTCAAAACCTGACCATTCATGCAATTGATACAGAAAGAAATTTAATTTTAGTAAAAGGCGCAGTGCCGGGTGCTAAAGGCGGTGATGTAGTCATTACACCCGCTATGAAAATGCGAAATAAAGGTTAAGTCATGGGTTTGCAAATACCTGCTTTAAATGAACAAGACTCATCCGGAAATGCACAAGTAGCTGAAAGCGTTTTTGGTCAGTCTTTTAATGAAACATTGGTGCATCAATTGGTAACTCGTTACCTGGCTGGAGCGCGTGCTGGTACTAAAGCACAAAAAACCAGATCTGATGTTAGTGGTGGCGGTTCAAAGCCATGGAGACAAAAAGGGACAGGCCGCGCAAGATCTGGTACAATACGCAGTCCGATTTGGCGTACTGGTGGTGTTGCGTTTGCTGCAAGACCCAGATCGTATGATCAGAAGCTAAACAAAAAGATGTTTCGTGTTGGCGTACGCTCAATTTTGTCTGAATTACTTAGGCAAAATCGTTTGGTAGTAAGCACTGATATTCTTCCTGTTTCTGTTAAAACGAAAGAATTAAACGAAAAACTAAAGAAAATTGATGCCAAGCGGATATTAATTGTTGTTGAAAGTGTAGATGCAAATCTAGCTTTGGCTTCAAGAAATATTCCTTACGTACAAGTTATTGAAGCTGTAAATTTAAATCCGGTTCTTCTGGTTTCGGCTGATAAAGTAATTGCTACGCCAGGTGCGTTGAAGCAATTAGAGGAGCGCTTGGCATGAGTATAAACAAATATCAGTTGGCGGGAGTTCTTGAGGCACCCATTATCTCTGAAAAGAGTACGACTGCTGCAGAAAAATATAAACAATTTGTTTTTAAAGTGCAAAAACAGGCAACGAAAAAACAAGTTAAAAATGCAGTAGAATTAATGTTTGGCGTTGAAGTGGATTCTGTTCAGGTATTGAACGTGAAAGGCAAGCAGAAAAAAGTTGGTCGTACATTAGGCCAAAGATCAGATTGGAAGAAAGCTTATGTTAAGCTAAAGCCTGGTCATGACATAGAATTCTCTGCTGCTTAATTTATTAAAGTGATAGATCAATAGGAAACGGTAGAAAGCATGGCGATTGTAAAATCAAAACCGACGTCACCGGGATCACGGTTTGTTGTTCGCATCAAAAATGATGACTTACATAAAGGCAAACCTTATGCACCTTTACTTGCTAAAAAAAGTAAAAGTGGCGGTCGTAATAATCAGGGGCGTATAACTACGCGTCATATTGGTGGTGGTCATAAGCAACACTACCGTATTATTGATTTTAAAAGGAATAAGTTTGATATTCCTGCTGTTGTAGAGCGTCTGGAATATGACCCCAACAGAACTGCAAACATAGCTTTGATATTATTCAAAGACGGTGAGCGCAGATATATTATAGCTCCTAAAGGCTTGGTGGTTGGGCAGGAAATTCTGTCATCAGAAACTGTTCCTGTAAAGGCAGGTAACTGTATGCCGCTAAGAAACATACCTATGGGTACAACTGTTCACTGCGTGGAATTAAAACCAGGCAAGGGAGCTCAGGTAGCCAGAAGTGCCGGAACATCAGTTCAATTAGTGGCAAGAGACGGAGCTCATGCAACAATTAGAATGCGTTCAGGCGAGATGCGCAAGGTTATGGCTGATTGTCGGGCTGTAATTGGTGAGGTGTCTAATTCTGAGCATAATTTGGCTTCCCTTGGTAAAGCCGGTGCGTCAAGATGGCGTGGTGTTCGTCCTACCGTTCGCGGTGTGGTAATGAACCCGGTTGACCATCCGCATGGTGGTGGTGAAGGTCGTACATCGGGTGGTAGACATCCCGTGTCACCTTGGGGTATGCCAACTAAAGGCTATAAAACAAGAAAAAACAAACGTACTGATAATATGATTATCAGACGTCGTAAGCAGAAATAGAGAGGAATTAGCGTGCCGCGTTCAATTAAAAAAGGTCCTTTTATTGATCATCATCTTCTTAAAAAAGTTGAGGATGCTGTAAGTAGCAATAATCGGAAACCGATTAAAACATGGTCAAGAAGATCAATGATTATTCCAGATATGCTGGGCTTAACTATTGCAATCCATAATGGGCGCCTGCATATTCCGGTTCTCATTTCTGAGAACATGGTAGGGCATAAATTAGGAGAGTTTGCTCCCACTCGAACATATAAAGGCCACGTGGCTGATAAGAAATCTAGGTAGGTTAAGTGATGGAAATTTCAGCAAAATTAAATAACGCCCCTTTATCTGCGCAAAAAGCGCGTTTAGTAGGCGATCAAATTCGTGGAATGTCAGTTGAAAAAGCACTGAATACATTGAAATTCAGTTCAAAAAAAGCTGCCGGTATTTTTAAAAAAGTTCTGGAGTCGGCTATTGCCAATGCAGAACATAATGAAAGTGCTGATATTGATGAATTAAGAGTGTCTACCGTTTATGTTAATGAAGGGGCGACTATGAAAAGATTCAGGGCAAGAGCTAAAGGGAATGCGAACCATATCCTTAAAAGAACCTGCCATATTACAGTAAAAGTTGCAGAATTCGAGTAGGGGCAGAAAATGGGTCAAAAAGTACATCCAACAGGTATACGCCTTGGAATTGTAAAAGATTGGAATTCAAGATGGTATGCAAATAGCCAGGATTATTCAATTTTTTTGCACCAAGATTTAACAGTCAGAGCATTTATAAAGAAAAAGCTAGCTCATGCTTCTGTTAGTCGTATTCAAATTAATCGCCCTGCAAACAATGCGCACATAACTATACACACGGCTCGCCCTGGCATAGTTATAGGCAAGAAAGGCGAAGATATTGATGCATTGCGTCAAGAAATATCTAAAATGATTGGTATTCCTGTTCAGCTCAATGTTGAAGAGATCAGAAAGCCTGAATTAGACGCGCAACTAGTTGCAGAAGGTGTTGCTCAGCAGCTTGAAAAAAGAATCATGTATCGCCGGGCAATGAAACGTGCTGTAACGAATACTATGCGTTTAGGAGCTGAAGGTATTAAAGTTAATGTTGGTGGTCGCTTAAACGGCGCTGAAATCGCACGAAGTGAATGGTATAGAGAGGGACGTGTTCCTTTGCATACTTTAAGAGCCGACATTGATTATGCAACTGCTGAAGCACATACTACCTATGGAATTATCGGCATCAAGGTGTGGATATTCAAAGGTGAAGTATTCGACATGGATGCACATACTGCGTCTATTAATTCTGAATCCAAGAAATAGATGAAGGAACAAAGTCATGCTTCAGCCTAAAAGAACTAAATTCCGTAAGCAACATAAAGGCAGAAATAACGGTACTGCTGTACGTGGATCATCAGTTAGCTTTGGTGAGTATGGGCTTAAATCAATTGGACGAGGTAGATTAACTGCCCGGCAGATTGAAGCGGCTCGTAGAACCATAACTCGACATGTCAAGCGTGGCGGGAAATTATGGATAAGAGTCTTCCCGGATAAGCCAATTACAAAAAAACCTTTAGAAGTTCGTATGGGAAAAGGTAAAGGTAGTGTAGAATATTGGGTTGCTCAGGTAAGACCAGGAACAATGTTGTATGAAATACAAGGTGTCTCTGAAGAACTGGCACGCGAAGCGTTTGCATTAGCTGCTGCTAAGCTACCTTTAAAAACACTCTTTACCGCTCGGACAATAATGTAATGAAAGCAAGTGAATTACGCCAAAAATCAAAAGACGAATTAGGAACTATGTTGCTCGACTTATCACGCGAGCGATTTAATCTTAAAATGCAAAAAGGTACTGGTCAGCTGTCAAAACCCGATCAAGTAAAAAAGGTTAGACGCGATGTGGCACGTATCCACACCATATTAAATGAAATGGCGAGTGCATAACTATGACTGAAAATGTAACTAAATTGCGGACGATCACTGGTCGGGTTGTGAGCAATAAAATGGACAAAACTGTCACTGTTTTGGTCGAGCGCGTTGTAAAACATCCCGTTTACGGTAAGTACATTAAGCGTTCAACTAAAATGATGGCTCATGATGAACTAAATGTTTGTCAAGAAGGTGATGTGGTTGCTATCACATCATGCAGGCCATTGTCTAAGAACAAAACTTTTAAATTAGTTCAAGTCTTGGAAAGTGCTAAAAAATAGCATAAATTTAAATACAGAATGTAGGAATAAATCATGATTCAGATGCAAACTAACCTTGACGTCGCCGATAATAGCGGTGCAAAAAGGGTCATGTGTATCAAAGTATTAGGCGGGTCGCATCGTCGTTATGCTGGAATTGGTGACATCATCAAAGTCAGTATTAAAGATGCTATACCCCGTGGAAGAGTAAAAAAAGGCGAGGTCTATAATGCCCTTGTCGTAAGAACGCGTAAAGGTGTTCGCAGACCGGATGGTTCTGTTATTCGTTTTGATGGCAATGCTGCCGTAATTCTTAATAACAATTTGCAACCACTGGGAACCCGAATTTTTGGCCCTGTAACACGTGAGTTAAGAGGAGAGAAATTTATGAAAATTATCTCGCTTGCTCCTGAAGTTTTATAAGGTAGGGTTAAAGAAATGGCAAAAATTAAAAAAGGTGATGATGTTATCGTTCGTACCGGAAAAGATAAAGGTAAGAGCGGTAGAGTAACCAAGATTTTGAAAGATGATAAGGTTTTGGTTGAAGGAATTAACCAGGTTAAAAAGAACCAAAAACCAAACCCGAATGCAGGTGTTACAGGCGGGATAATTGTCAAGGATATGCCGATTAATATTTCCAATATAGGATTGTATAATCCTGAAACCAAGAAAGCAGACAGAGTCGGCTTTAGGTTTCTGGATGATGGAAAGAAAGTCAGATATTTTAAATCAACAAACGAAGTTGTTGATGTGTAAGGTGCAGATGAATCATGGCTAGATTAGAAACAGTATATAAAGAAAAAATACTTCCCGCATTAGTTGAGCAATTTGCTTATAAATCTATTATGCAGGCCCCCCGCATCACAAAAATAACACTCAATATGGGTGTTGGTGGTGCAGTAGCTGATAAGAAAGTTCTGCAATCTGCACTTTCTGACATGGAAAAAATTTCCGGTCAAAAGCCCGTTGTTACGTTGGCAAGAAAATCAATTGCCGGTTTCAAAATTCGTGATGATATGCCTATCGGTTGCAAAGTAACTCTGCGCAGCGATAGAATGTACGAATTTTTAGATCGATTAATTAGTATTTCCATTCCCAGAATTCGAGATTTTAGAGGATTAAGTCCTAAAAGCTTCGATGGTCGTGGTAATTATTCCATGGGTGTTAAAGAGCAAATCATATTTCCAGAAATTGATTATGATAAAATCGACATATTGCGTGGAATGGACATTACAATTACAACTACAGCCCAGACCAATGAAGAAGGTTTGGCTTTGTTAAAGCTGTTTAATTTTCCATTTAAGAGCTAAGGGGCAGTTTTAACATGGCAAAAAAGTCAATGATTGCGCGTGAAGATAAGCGTAAAAAATTAGTGAAAAAATTTGATGTTAAGCGTAAGGCTTTGAAAGAAACAATCAGAGATCCGAACGCTTCTTATGAAGATAAAGAGTCTGCTCATTTACAACTCCAAAAATTACCAAGGGACTCAAGTGCATCAAGAGTCCGTAACCGTTGTAATTTAACTGGACGTCCTCATGGGTATTACCGTAAGTTTGGTCTTAGTAGAAATAAATTAAGAGAAGCTACTATGCGCGGTGATGTTCCTGGCGTAGTCAAAGCAAGTTGGTAAGATCTGTTAGATCAAGTTTGGAGATAAGAAAATGAGTATGACAGACCCAGTAGCAGATATGCTGACTCGTATTAGAAACGGTCAATCTGCTGGTAAAAAAAGCATTAAACAGCCTTCTTCGAAATTAAAAGTATCTATTGCTAAGGTACTTAAAGAAGAGGGTTATATTACAGACTTTAGCACTGAAACTAATGGCAGTCATACAGAAATGACTGTTGAGTTGAAATACTATAAAGGTGCGCCTGTAATTGAAACTATAAAAAGAATTAGTAGGCCTGGTTTACGTATTTATAAATCTAAAGACGAATTGCCAAAAGTTCTTGGCGGCTTAGGGATTGCTATTGTATCAACATCAAATGGTGTTATGACTGATAGAGCAGCGCGTGCTATTGGTCACGGCGGCGAAGTTATTTGCACTGTTTGTTAATGTAGGTGTGTTATGTCAAGAATTGCTAAAGCCCCAGTCACTATCCCAAGTGATGTAGAAATAAGACTAGATGGTAATGTCATGATTGTAAAAGGAGTTAAGGGTGAGTTATCTCATGTGCTTAATTCCGCAGTCGATATTGATATTACTGATAACGTAATACATGTTCAATGGGATAAGGATAACAAAAAAGCAACTGCTCAAGCTGGAACAGCTAGAGCAATCCTAAGCAATATGGTTACAGGTGTCTCTGCTGGATTCGAGAAAAAATTAACATTGATTGGTGTAGGATATAGAGCGGCGGCAAAAGAAAATATTCTTAGTCTGTCACTCGGATTTTCTCACCCGGTTGATTTTGAGGTTCCAGTCGGCATTACGGTTGAAACACCCACTCAAACTGAAATTATAGTTAGAGGAAGTGATAAGCAGTTGGTAGGTGAAGTATCTGCTAAAATACGAGCTTATCGCCCACCTGAGCCTTATAAGGGAAAGGGTGTCAGATACTCTGACGAGCATGTTGTAAGAAAAGAAGCCAAGAAGAAGTAGGTAGCGTGATGGATAAGAAAAAATCTCGAATGAAGCGCGCATTAAAATTGCGTTCAAAAATTAAAAACCAAGGCGCAACCCGCTTGTCAATTCACAAAACTTCGCAGCACATATACGCTCAGGTTATTAGTGATGATGGTTTTATTACACTAGCTAGTGCATCAACTACGCAAGCAGAAATTAAAGTATCTTTAAAAAATACCGGTAATATAATTGCTGCCGCTGAAGTAGGAAAGATTATTGCTCAAAAGGCTATCGCTGCAGGAGTAACTGAAGTTGCTTTTGATCGGTCAGGATTTAAATACCATGGTCGCGTTAAAGCATTGGCAGATGCTGCACGTGAAGCCGGTTTGAAATTTTAGGAGAATAAAATGGCTACAGCACCTGCTCAAGTTAGTACTGACGGTTTGCAAGAAAAGTTGGTTAATGTAAGACGCGTTGCAAAAGTTGTTAAAGGCGGTAGAGTTTTTGGTTTCACTGCATTGACGGTTGTTGGTGATGGTGAGGGTCGAGTTGGCTATGGTGTTAGTAAAGCTCGCGAAGTGCCCATAGCGATTCAAAAATCACTGGAACAAGCTCGCAAAAATATGCGTAAAGTATCTCTTAAAGGCGATACTTTACAGTATCCCATTATGAATACTACGGGTGCCGCTAAAGTTTACATGCAGCCAGCATCTGAAGGTACGGGTATTATTGCTGGTGGAGCAATGAGAGCTGTATTTGAAGTGGTTGGGGTGCATAACGTATTGGCAAAATGTATAGGAACCAGTAATCCGATAAATGTTGTAAGAGCAACAATTAACGGTCTGACCGGAATGCATAATGCTAACCAGATAGCTGCAAAACGTGGCTTATCAGTTGAACAGATTATTGGATAGTTGCAATGGCTGGTACTAAATTAAGTGTGACAATGACAAAAAGCAAGTTTGGACGATTACCTCGTCATCAAGCTTGTTTAATAGGTTTGGGCTTGCGCAAGATAAACCAAACAGTTGAGGTGTTAAATACACCTGAAAACAGAGGTATGATTAACAAAGTATCATACATGCTAAAAGTCGAGGAAGTGTAATGTATTTAAATACCATCCAGGCAAGTGTTGGCGCTCGCAAAAAACGTAAGCGTGTTGGTCGAGGAATTGGTTGTACCCTCGGTAAGACTTGCGGTAGAGGACATAAAGGCCAAAAATCACGAAGTGGTGGTTTTCATAAAGTTGGTTTCGAAGGCGGACAGATGCCTTTGCAGCGCAGATTACCAAAAATTGGCTTTAAATCACAAACCAGTAAGTACTCGGCTGAAGTTAGGTTGGGTGAGTTGAATGGTTTGGTTGCTGACGTGATAGACCTGAAAGTCTTAATCGCGGCTAACATCGTTCCTTCCTTTACTAAAAAAGCAAAAGTTATCCAGTCAGGTGTTGTAAACAAGGCTGTAAATATTAAGGGAATAAAAGTAACACCTGGTGCTAGACAATCTATTGAAGCTGCTGGCGGCAAAGTAGAGGTTTAAGTGACGACTTCAAAAGCTCAAATGGCTAACAAATCTGGTGGTTTTTCAGAACTTAAAGCAAGATTGCTATTTGTTCTGGGCGCCCTGTTCGTTTATAGAATCGGTTCGCATATTCCAGTTCCCGGTATAGATCCAAAAGCGCTTGCGGTTATGTTTGAGCAGCAAAGTGGATCCATACTTGACATGTTTAACATGTTTTCCGGTGGCGCTTTAATGCGATTAAGCCTATTTGCGCTTGGTATAATGCCTTATATCTCTGCTTCTATTATTATGCAGTTGATGACAGTTGTTATACCTTCAATGGAGCAAATGAAAAAAGAAGGTGAATCAGGAAGGCGTAAGATTTCTCAGTTTACTCGTTACGGCACTGTTGTATTAGCGACGTTTCAAGCTATTGGTATTTCATTGGCATTGCAAAATCAAACTGCGGGTGGTCTTTCTGTAGTTTTGAATCCTGGTGTCGCCTTTATCAGCATCACCGCTATAACATTGGTTACAGGCACTGTTTTTCTGATGTGGTTGGGTGAGCAGGTTACCGAGCGCGGAATTGGCAATGGTATCTCAATGATTATTTTTGCCGGTATCGTTTCTGGGTTGCCCAAGGCAATTGGTGGAACTTTAGAGTTAGCCAGAACAGGTGAAATGAACGGGGCATTTATTATACTATTATTTCTATTGTCGATTTCTGTGACTGCACTTGTTGTTTTTGTCGAAAGAGGCCAAAGAAGAATTCTTATTAATTACCCAAAAAGACAGCAGGGTCGCAAGTTATATGGCGGGCAAAGTAGTTTCTTACCCTTAAAGCTTAATATGGCAGGTGTAATACCGCCCATATTCGCCTCAAGTATAATCTTGTTTCCGGCTACCATTGCTGGTTGGTTTGGAGATAGTGAAGGGTTTACATGGCTTCAGGACGTGGCAACTATGTTGTCTCCCGGGCAGCCTGTTTACGTCATGCTTTATGCAGCAGCAATTATTTTCTTTTGTTTCTTTTATACTGCATTGGTGTTTAATTCCAAAGAAACAGCTGAAAACTTAAAGAAGTCGGGCGCATTTTTGCCTGGGATCAGACCTGGTTTGCAGACGGGTACGTATATTGATAAGGTAATGACTCGGTTAACTTTAATTGGTGCTTTCTATATAACCTTAGTTTGTTTGTTGCCAGAGTTTTTGATCGTATACTGGAATGTTCCGTTTTACTTTGGTGGAACATCTTTATTGATTATTGTTGTAGTCGTCATGGATTTTATTTCTCAAATGCAAACCCATGTTATGTCTCAACAATATGAAGGCTTGATGAAAAAAGCCAATCTTAAAAAATAATTAACGCACAAGAACATTTAGGAGTTAGCTGTGAAAGTTCGTGCTTCTGTAAAAACAATTTGTAGAAATTGTAAAATAGTAAAAAGAAATGGTGTTGTTAGAGTTATCTGTGTTGACGGAAGACACAAACAACGACAAGGCTAAAATTTGTTGCGCCTGAATTATAGCAATGCTATAATTCACCGCTTAACTTTAGAGTATTACTCAGGGGAGTAACTAGATGGCACGTATTGCCGGGATAAATATACCAGACCATAAGCATGCAGTCATAGCTTTAACTGCCATTTATGGAGTTGGTCGTCAAACTGCAAGTGAAATTTGCGTTAAGGTGGATATTCTACCTTCCGTAAAAATTAAAGAACTGACTGAAGAGCAATTAGAAGCTATTCGTAATGTGGTTTCGAAGATGACAGTGGAAGGTGATCTGCGTCGTGAAGTTTCTATGAATATCAAGCGTTTGATGGATCTAGGTTGCTATCGCGGAATAAGGCATCGCCGAGGTTTACCATTAAGAGGACAGAGAACGAGAACAAACGCTCGTACTCGTAAAGGTCCACGTAAACCTATTAGAAAATAAGATATCCCTTAAGAGGTTGAAGTAATGGCTAGTCCAAACCGTTCAAGAAAACGTATCAAAAAAGAAGTTGCTGATGGCATCGTACATGTCCACGCTTCTTTCAATAACACAATCATAACTATAACAGATAGAAAAGGTAATGCGTTATCTTGGGCAACTTCTGGTGGTTCAGGTTTCCGTGGATCAAGAAAAAGTACGCCGTTTGCTGCACAGGTTGCTGCTGAAAAAGCGGGTATTGTCGCGCAAGAATTTGGCATGAAAAATCTTGATGTTATGATCAAAGGCCCCGGCCCTGGTCGTGAATCCGCTGTGCGTTCATTGAACAATCTCGGTTTTAAAATTAATAATATTGTTGATGTGACGCCCATTCCTCATAATGGTTGCCGTCCGCCAAAGAAACGCCGCGTATAAAGAATCTGGAGTTGTAACATGGCAAGATATCTTGGACCTACCTGTAAATTAAGTCGAAGAGAAGGGACTGATCTGTTTTTAAAAAGCAGAGGCAAGTCTTTAGAAAATAAATGTAAGTTAGATCAAAGACCTGGTCAACATGGTACCAAGCGTACCAGAAGTTCTGATTATGCTCTCCAGTTGAGAGCAAAGCAGCGCTTACGTAGAATTTATGGTATTTTAGAAAAGCAATTTAGAAATTACTATAAATCTGCTGACATGAAGAAAGGTGCTACTGGTGAAAACCTGTTAAACCTGCTTGAGTCAAGATTAGATAACGTAGTCTATCGCATGGGTTTTGCTTGTACTCGGGCAGAAGCACGCCAATTAGTTAGTCACAAATCTATTCAAGTTAATGGTTCATTGATTAATGTTCCTTCTTATCAGGTAGCTCCTGGTGATGTCTTGACAATTAGAGAAAAAGCAAAAAAACAACAAAGAATCGTTGATGCTTTAACTGTAACTGAGCAATATGGATTTCCTGCCTGGGTTGAAGTTAATTCAAAAGCCATGACTGGAACATTCAGCTCTTTACCTGATCGAGTTGATTTAGGTAGTGACATTAACGAGCAGCTGGTAGTTGAGCTTTACTCTAAATAATCGCAGTTCTGAGGGATATAAATGCAGAATTCTATTTCTGGCTTATTAAAGCCTCGATTAGTTGAGGTGGTCAGTAAATCACCGAATCATTCGAGGATTGTTATTGAGCCGCTTGAACGTGGTTTTGGTCATTCGCTTGGTAATGCGTTAAGACGCGTATTGTTATCCACAATTCCAGGCTGTGCAGTCACGGATGTAGAAATTGAAGGTGTGCTCCATGAGTACACAACAATTGAGGGTGTTCAAGAAGATGTAATTGATATTTTACTGAACCTAAAAAAGTTAGCCGTAGTCCTTCATTCAAAAGATGAAGTTGAGCTTACGCTATCTAAAAATGGCGCAGGTTGTGTAACTGCAGGTGATATCAGTTTACCTCACGATGTTGAAATTATAAATCCTGATTTGGTTATCGCCAACTTAACACAAACTGGCGTATTGAATATGAAAATCAGGGTGCGTCGCGGAAGAGGTTACGAACCGGTTAGCGTTCGTAAATTAAATTCTGAACACAGTTTGGTTGTTGGTGCGCTTCAATTAGATGCTTCATATAGTCCAATTGTAAAAGTAGCTTACCAAGTTGAAAGTACTCGCGTTGAGCAGCGAACTAATTTAGACAAGCTTGTTATTGAACTGGAAACAAACGGAACTGTTGATCCAGAGCAAACCATTAAAATGGCTGCTACCATACTTCATGATCAGTTATCAGTTTTTGTTGACTTTGAAAAAGTTAATGATCTGGTGCCAGAAGAAGAAGTAGAAGTTGTTGAAGTATTCGATCCTGTTTTACTACGTCCTGTTGATGATCTTGAGTTAACCGTACGTTCTGCTAATTGTTTAAAAGCCGAGAATATTTTTTATATTGGTGACTTAATTCAGCGGACTGAAGTTGAGCTATTAAAAACGCCTAATCTCGGAAAAAAATCTTTAACAGAAATAAAAGATATACTTGCTTTAAAAGGTCTATCACTGGGTATGCGATTGGAAAATTGGCCGCCTGATAACCTAGCAGATCAATCACACGCAATATCCACACATTAACATTAGGTCTTCTTATAATGAGACATCGTAAATCAGGTAGAAAGTTTAACATGAATAGCAGCCATCGTAAGGCGCTATTTAGTAACATGGCTAGTTCATTATTTAAGCACGAACTTATTAAAACAACTTTACCTAAAGCTAAAGAATTAAGAAGTTTTGCTGAGCCTTTAATAACATTATCAAAAGAAGATAATGTTGCCAAGCGTCGTCTTGCATTTGCCAGATTACGTGATCGTGAAGTTGTGACCAAGCTTTTTAATGAGTTGGGTCCGCGTTATAAAAACAGGGCAGGTGGCTATTTACGTATTATGAAATGCGGATTTAGACCCGGCGATGACGCGCCTATGGCTTATGTCGAATTAGTTGATAGACCCGAATAATAACTTTTATTATTCACATAAAAAAAGCCGGTTAAACCGGCTTTTTTTATGTCTTTAAAAACGTACCTATATTTTTTTCATTTTATAGGTAGTG
>JBAXTQ010000091.1:0-13609 GCA_037130115.1 Methylococcaceae bacterium | reverse complement strand
CCGGTTCCATGCCATTCGTAGGCGCGGCTCAAGGCGAGGTAAAAATAACCGATTCGGTATCTGGACAGGTACTAGGCTTGGCTGTGGATAAACAGATTGGCGGCGGTTCGATTAAGACCGGTTTTCAATGGCAGTGGGGTGATGCAGAAAACGCTATCGACCATTGGGCTGAACTGTTGACAACCCGATTATCATCATGGACTTCAGGTACAGCCGCACCGTAGTCCGTCGGGTTTTTAACGCGTCACTTCGCACGGGAATTCAACTGGTGACGCTTTCGCGTTAGCCAACGAGGGATCGTTGCCGGATGAATTCCTGGGTTTCAACCGGGAAACCTGGTTTTCTGATCAGGCGTTGATAACGCGTGGCAATTATTTGTAATCCAAAAAGACACTGACTCAACCCGAAAAAATAAAGTAATCAATCTTCAAGTTTTCTTACCTTGACTTTATAGATCCTGGATAACCAGCAACATAAAGGCAAATAGATGTAGGCCTGAATAAGGCTTTTCAAGCGTAAGCGAGAATAAGCGTTTCCGGCAGACTTCTTTACGACAAGCAGGAAACGCCCCCACTCGCTACACTTGGGTGGTCTTAGGCAACTCGCAATAAATAAGCCCCCACTTTATAGTCTCTAAACGCTTCGTAGGAGCGGGCCATGCCCGCGAAGGCTTCGTTATATCGCGGGCATGGCCCGCTCCTACAGGAACCGTTAAGTCGGTAGCGTTCCCAGAGTCAGGCAACGATTGAGTGGTATTTATTGCGAGTTACCTTATTCCGGCCTACGCCTAACGCTTGTTATCGCTGAATTCTCCGAGATAGTACGATTTGTCGGGTTACGCTGTCGCTAACCCGCATCGGATATTTGCAAAAATTGTAAACCGGGGAATGAAGGATGCCGAAAAACCAAAGAAAAATCTTCGTGTTCTTCGTGTCTTCGTGGTGAAATGTCTTAAGTTGATGTCGATGATCCTCTTTTAAGTTACCTAACTATTCCGATTTGTCATATCATATTCGTTCTTTATAATCTCTCTTATATAAACGCAATGTGTCGATACTTTTCATCAAAGCCATGAATAGCACAAGCTACGATGCCTGTCCTGAGTGTGATTTATTAATCAATCTCGCTCAGCCCAAAATCGGTGAAAAAGTCCATTGTCCGCGCTGTGGACTTTTACTGTCAAGACCCCGCAAACAAAGTATTGAACGCACTTTTGCCTTGTCCATTGCCGGATTTATATTATTTTTTCCCGCCAATTTGTTGCCTATGGTGGGTATAACCGTCTTGGGCAATGCCAACACGGGCATATTGTTATCCGGGGTGATTGCTTTATTTAATGAAAATATGTGGCCAGTGGCTATCGTCGTATTTTTGGCCAGCATTCTGTTTCCGTTAGTGCATATCAGTTTATCGCTATTGATCAGCGGACACCTTTATTTTAATCGGCCTAATCGTTATTTAGTCGGCTGGATGCGCTGGATGCACCATTTGGATGAATGGGTCATGCTGGAAGTTTATATGCTGGGTATTATAGTTGCTTGCGTTAAGCTGATGGCGATTGCGCCACTTAAATTTGGTTGGGGTCTTTATGCTTTTATCGCCCTGATTATTATAACAACCCTGTTAACCGGTAGTCTGGATAGCCGGTTGTTCTGGCAGCGCATTGACCAATTACGACAGGATAACAACCATGCAAGCTAAAGCGAATGCACTAAGGCAAGGGTTTATCCGCTGCCATGATTGTGGCTACTTGGTAAAAACAATTAATCAGCCATCATCTTGTCCACGCTGCGATAGTCATTTACACGCACGCCGACCTCATAGTTTGCAACGCACCACGGCGTTGTTATTCAGTAGTTTTTTTCTGTATATTCCGGCTAATATTTTTCCGATTATGACCGTGAATCAATTTGGTGCAGGTGATGCACATACCATTGCCGGCGGTATTGTTGAATTAATCGATAGTGGCATGATACCTATCGGCCTGTTGGTTTTGGTGGCGAGTATTCTGGTGCCTTCGTCAAAGTTGGTGGGTATCAGTTTGCTGTTACTCAGTGTACATTTTCGCTGGCAAATCAATGCCCGTCGCTGGACGGTGATGTATCGGGTTATTGCTTTTGTTGGACGCTGGTCGATGCTGGATATTTTTATGATTTCCATTCTGGTCGATTTGGTTAATTTTAGCGGCGTACAGATTATTGCCGGCCCTGCGGCAATCGCATTTGCCGCCGTGGTGATATTGACTATGTTCGCCGCCGAAAATTTCGATCCACGCCTGCTTTGGGATAACCAGCAAAACATTTATGAATGATTTTATCGAACCCCCTTATGAAGCGACCGATGCCGCTATCAATAAAAAGCGCGAATTACCCCTCATCTGGTTGTTACCCTTGTGTGCATTATTAGTCAGTGGCTGGTTAATCTATAAAACCTTGTCGGAAAAAGGCCCGGAGATTACCATCACTTTTTCCAGCGCAGACGGTTTGGAAATAGACAAAACCAAAATAAAATACCTGGATGTAGAAATCGGTAAAGTCTCTGATGTTGAAATTAATAAAGATTTAAAAACCATTTCAGTCACCGCACAAATGCATAAAGAAAGCAGTGATTATTTAACCGAAAACACGCAGTTTTGGGTGGTACGACCACAAATCGGATTAAGCGGCGTCTCCGGTTTAGGCACACTGATGTCGGGAGCTTACATAGCCATTAAGCCCGAAACCGGCAAAACAGAATATCACTTTACAGGGCTCGATCTGCCGCCGGTATTGGAAACTAATGCCCAAGGCAAAAAATTTATACTGGAGACCACTAATATCGGTTCGATGGGGCCTGGAACACCGATTAATTTTCATGGTATTGCCGTCGGTGAGGTGCTTGAATATGAGTTGGCCAAAAACGCCGACAACATCAAATTAACCATTTTTGTCACCGCGCCTTATGATCAATTTATAAGAACCAATACCCGCTTTTGGATAGACAGTGGTATCAATTTATCGGCGGGTGCCGATGGCTTTAAATTACGGACCGGGCCTTTATCCGCATTATTGGGTGGCGGTATTGCTTTTCGTACCTCCGCTGATGATAAAGCCAAGGATAGTGTGCCTGAAAATACGTCTTTCCAACTATTCGATGATTATGATCAATCCACTCAAGTGATTTATCATAGAACCGTCAAAGTCGTCATGTATTTTGACGAATCAGTACGCGGCTTAACCCTGGGTGCGCCCGTTTTATTACGCGGTATTCCGGTGGGCAAAGTCACTGCCATTAATCTGGAAATAGATGGCAAAACCGCAGAGATCCATATTCCCGTTGTGGTTGAAGTAGAGCCGGATCGCATCATAGTCGTGAATAAACAAGACAATATGACGGTAAAAAGTAATATAGAACAACTGATTCGCAAAGGCTTACGCGCACAATTACAAACCGGCAGTCTGCTGACCGGGCAACTGTTTGTCGCTTTGGATCTATTTCCAAACAGTAAAGTGGTGACACACAGCAATACTACGGGCTATCAGGAATTTCCGACCACGCCAAATCCTCTCAATCAGATTGTTAATTCTGCACAAGCCATTATGGATAAAATTTCCAAATTGCCGCTGGAAACCATGACTGCCGAAATCAATAAAACCCTGGCATCCTTACAAGGCACGTCCAAGGCGGCAACCACGACTTTAGGCACGGCTAACGGCACTCTGGGTACGCTGGATCAAACCATGAAATCGGCCGATAAAACCATGACTTCAGCGCAAAAGGTCTTAACCACTTTGGAGCCGGGATCGACTACGCAGTACGAACTGAACCAATTACTGCAAGAGCTCACGCAAACGGCAAACTCCGTTAAGCAACTAACCGATTATCTGCAAGAACATCCTGATTCTTTAATTCGTGGTAAAAAAGAGAACTAGCCATTATGTCAACCAAACACTCAAACGGATTTATTAGTCTATGCCTTATCGGTCTGTTAAGCGCTTGCGCGACACCGTCCACTCATTTTTATACACTGGAATCACAGAGCAGACCGCCTGCCATTACAAATGCGACCAGCACAAAAAAAATGCTGCTGGGTATAGGGCCGCTATCGCTACCCGCTTTACTTGATCGTAGACAAATCGTTACGCGTACAGAAAACAACACCATACAACTGGCCGAGTTTGAACAATGGGCCGCACCGTTAAAAGACAATGTGCTGGCGGTATTAAGCAAAAATGTGGCAACCCTGCAACCCAATGCTATCGTGAGAGCGTATCCGTGGAGTGTTTATGGCGATGTTGATTATCGCGTGATAGTCGACATTAGCCGCTTTGATACGCAACTGGGCAAGTCGGTAAACCTTGAGGCGAGTTGGGCCATCATGGAAGAAAAAAACCACACGATTGTCAGCAATGGGCAAGCCAACATCAAACAGCCACTCAATGATCCAAGTTACAACAGTGCAGCGCAAGCACTCAGTCAATTACTGAGTCAATTAAGTCAACAAATAGCCTTGGCGCTCGTTCAGGTTCAGCAATAGCCGTTATCAATCTTCCTTGCTGGTTTAAGACCTCAGCCTTTAGGCCGAAAGGAGCGCCCCGCAACAAGCGAAGTGACGTTGCTTTATCAGGCGAGGATTGGGGAGGATGAGTAGCAGAACTATTTTCGGTATCCATTGATGGTTGCATGAACAAGGTAACTCGCAATAAATAACCCCCACCCTATCGTTCCCACGCTCCGGAGTCACTGCCCACAGTTAAGGTTTTTTGTGGAATTGTGGGAGTGGCTTTAGCCACGATTATCGTGGCTAAAGCCACTCCCACTGCATACTGCATTCCACTAACTTAATGGCAGTGACGCTCCCGCGTCACGCAACACTGGAGCGTTGCCGGATGAATTCCCACGCCGGAGCGTGGGAACCAGGCTGATTCCAGGGGTTATTTTCTGCGTACTGCCTAAGTTAAGCAGTACAATAGACCCAATTTTCATTACATAAGTAAGCGCAATGCTACAAACTCAAAGGACAGCATGATAACAGGTGAACTCAGAAGCCAGGTCGATAAAATATGGGAAGCATTTTGGACGGGGGGCATCAGTAATCCACTGACGGTGATTGAACAATTTACTTTTTTGTTATTTCTGCGCCGATTGGATGAACAACAATTGTTAGCGGAAAATAAAGCCAATATTGTTGGTATCAGTCTGGAAAACCCTATCTACCGTGACGTTCACAAGAAATTTCGCTGGAACAGCTTTAAAAACCTCGATCCTGAATCTTTATTCGCGCTGTTTACCCATCCGCAAGCCGATAGCGACAACCTCACCACTTTTGAACACATGAAGCAGTTGGGCAGTGATGTCGGTGTATTTGCCCGATTTATGAAGGGTGCCACCTTTATGATTCCCACGCCGAAGCTGCTGGATCAAGTGGTGCAGATGATCGATAAAATCCAGATGGATGACAGGGATACCAAAGGCGATCTTTACGAATATCTGCTCTCTAAAATAGCCGCAGCGGGCACTAATGGCCAATTTAGAACCCCACGGCATATCATAAAAATGATGGTGGAAATCATGCAGCCCACTAAGGAAGACACCTTGTGTGATCCTGCTTGCGGTACTGCCGGATTTTTGGTGGCAACCGGTGAATATGTGCATGAAAACCATAAAGACTGGTTTAATGATCAAGCCTTTAGAACCCACTATAACAACGCCATGTTTACGGGGCTAGAGTTTGACAGCACCATGTTGCGCATCGGTGCGATGAACTTGCAATTGCATGGCATTGAAAACCCTAACCTGATTGGGCGGGATGCCTTAAGTGAAGGCAATGCCGAATTGCGTGACCAATACAGTCTTATCCTGGCCAATCCTCCGTTTAAAGGCTCGTTGGATTATGACAGTGTCGAAAGCTCGCTTTTGAAAACGGTTAAAACCAAAAAGACCGAATTACTGTTCCTGGCGTTAATGTTACGGATGCTTAAAATTGGCGGGCGGTGTGCGGTGATTATTCCTGACGGCGTGTTGTTTGGTTCCTCCAATGCCCATAAACAACTGCGGGAAACCCTGCTCAGCAAACATAAACTTGATGCCGTTATCTCGATGCCCAGCGGTGTGTTTAAACCCTATGCCGGCGTCAGTACCGCTATTGTAATCTTTACCAAAACCAATAACGGCGGTACCGATAAGGTCTGGTTCTATGACATGCAGGCCGATGGTTATAGTCTGGATGATAAACGCAGCCTCATTACCAATAACGATATACCGGACATCGTCAGCCGTTTTGCCCAACGTGACCAAGAGCATGAGCGCAGTCGCACCGAGCCAAGCTTTTTAGTGCCTTTGGCGGAGATTAAAGCTAACGACTGGGACTTGAGTATTAATCGTTATAAAGAAATCGTTTATGAAGCAGTGGAGTATGAGACACCGGCGCAGATTATTAAGGATATTGAGACGTTGGATGTGGAAAGAGGGCAGTCTTTAAAGGTGTTGAAGGAGTTATTGAGGTTATTAAACTGATGAAAAATATTTCTTTGCCGGAAAACTGGGAATGGTGCAAGGCACAAGATTATATGGATATTAGAGATGGTACTCATGACTCTCCTAAATATGTTGATAAAGGTTATCCGCTAGTCACTTCTAAAAATCTAGTAAATGGAAAAATAGATTTTTCTACTTGCTCGTTTATAACTAAAGAAGACCACGATGCTATATCAAAACGGTCAGCAGTTGATGATGGAGATATCTTGTATGCAATGATTGGAACTATTGGAAATCCTGTTATTGTTGAAAAAAAACACGAGTTTTCAATCAAGAACGTAGCATTATTTAAATTCAAAAATAAGAATGTATTTAATAAATATATTTATCATTTTTTGAATAGTGAAATAACGAAACGTCAATTTAGTAGTAATTCACGAGGAGGAACACAGCAGTTTGTATCATTAAAAAACATTAGGGAGTTAAAAATCCCACTCCCGCCTCTAGCAGAACAACAAAAGATTGCCAGCATCTTGGATGCAGCGGACAGCCTAAGACAAAAAGACCAACAACTGATTAAAAAATACACTGCCCTTAGCCAGTCTTTATTCTTGGAGATGTTTGGTGATCCGGTTAGTAATCCGATGGGGTGGGACAAAAAGCCTCTTAAGGACGTTGGTATTGTCCGCACTGGTAATACGCCGTCGAGAGAAAATTTAGAATATTATGGAACTCATATTGAATGGATTAAAACTAATAATATCAATAAGCCAAGCATGTATTTAACCCACGCTGAAGAGTATTTATCTAAAGCAGGGTTGAAAGTTGGAAGATGTGTTGAACCAGGCTCTTTATTAGTTACTTGTATCGCAGGTAGTAAAAGTGTCATTGGAAACGTTGCAATTGCTGATAGAAAAGTAGCATTTAATCAGCAAATCAATTCATTTACACCTTTTGAAGGTAATGTTTTATTTTTCTACTCTTTATTTATAGCAGGCAAGAAACATATACAGTCCTTTAGCACTGACAGTATGAAAGGGATGATTAATAAAAGTAAATTTGAAGGTATTGATTTTATTATTCCACCGATAGAGCTACAAAACCAATACGCCGAACGAATCCAATCTATCGAAGCCCAAAAAAAACTAGCCCAAGCCAGCCTGAAAAAATCAGACGCTTTATTTAACAGCCTGCTACAACGGGCTTTTAAAGGCGAGTTAACCGCTTAACGGCTTTGTGTTATATTTTAAGCACATTAAACCATTACTAGAGTAAGCACATGCCCACTTTATCCATTTATGGCGATGTCCACATACCTGACAATCTGATTCATGCGCTGGGTTTAAAACCGGGTACTGAATTGGCTTTTGAACGCCAAGGTGATGCAATCATCATGCGTCCTGTTAAAACAAATAAAATCTCACAAGTTGACGCGGGCCCAAAAATTTTAGCTTATACAGGATCGACCGTCACTCTGGAAGAGATGGACAATGCTATAGCCAAGGGCGCGGCGCAATCATTATGAAGTCGGTCGATACTAATATCTTGGTACGCTATTATGCTCAAGATGATGCTTTGCAATCGCCCCTCGCCTTGCAACTATTTAAAGATGAACCTGAGTTGTTTGTAACAAAAACGGTGCTGCTTGAGCTTTTTTGGGTTTTGACCCAAGCTGATAAGTTTCGCTTTTTACCTGAACAAGTCATGGCTGTTTTCGAACATCTGCAAGGCTTGCCCAATATTATTATTGAGGATGAATTTTCGCTCCAAACTGCTATCACATGGTGCCGTGCGGGCCTTGAATTTCCAGATGCATTACATTTGGCAGCATCTAGCGCTTGCAGCACTTTTTTGACATTTGATGATCGTAGATTTGCGCGTCGCGCTCAACGTCTTAACTTGATGCCTATTTGTGAAGTTCCTGCATAAATCAATTCCTTGTGAAAACATAGATAGGAGAATCAAATGATTACAGATGATCAAGTGCTTAGCATTGAACAAGCAAACTATATTAATGATTACAAATTAAAGTTGGTATTTAATGACCAATCCAGTCAGGTGGTTGACTTCAAGCCATTTTTGTCAAAGTCACTTAACCCATTAATCAGAAAGTACTTGGCACCTGAAGAATTTGCGAAGTTTGAAGTTGATGGCGGTGATTTGGAATGGAATAAGTATGATCTATGCTTCCCTATCGTTGATTTGTATGAAAATAGAATTTAAGTAAATTATGAAAATAAACTCCATACGCATACAAAACTTTAAAGGATTCGAAGACAAAGAATTTTCTTTCGATCCTCACATGTCTGTATTGATTGGTGATAATGCGTCTGGAAAAACCAGTGTTTTGGATGCGTTGTCCTTTGTGCTGGGTACCTTCTTTTTAGGTATTGAAGGTGTCGCTTCGAGACCCTTAAAGAATTATGAAAAAAGAAAAGTGATTTTCTCACCCGAAAGTGTTGAGATTCAATTGCCGTTTAAAATCAGCGTCAATCAAACGCTCGCCGGACAAACATTTAATTGGCATAGGGAAACCGTAAAAGAGTCAGGGGGTGCAACCAGTTATAAAAATGCTCAGGAGTTGATTGAACTGGCTAAAGCGTATGCACAAAATGTTAGAAGTGGTGGTGACTATTCTTTACCGTTGATTGCATACTATGGTACAGAACGGCTTGCACAAGAGCAGCATAAAAAATTAGCTTATAAGAAACAAGGCTCTCGTTTTGATGGGTATGATGGGGCTTTAGACCCACGGTCATTTCGACGTCAGTTTTTAGAATGGTTTAAAACCTTTGAAGATTCCATATTAAAATTTGATAAGGATAATACACTTTATAAGGCCTTTACGGGTGTTATTACCCGCATGGTTCCTGGTTGGACGTGTATTCGTTTTAGCTGGGCGGCAGATGATATGCTCGGGCAACTTGATAATGGCCAATGGATGTCATTTAATATGCTCAGTGATGGTTATCAAAATATCATCCGACTTGCGGCAGATATTGCTTATCGAGCGATTACGCTTAATCCCCATCTGGGTGCTGATGCCGTTAAAGAAACTGAAGGGGTGGTCTTAATTGATGAGATAGATATGCACCTTCATCCGTCATGGCAAAAAAATATTATTGCTGACCTTAAAAGAACTTTCCCAAAGATTCAATTTATTGTAACAACGCATTCGCCTTTTATTGTTCAATCATTACGAGCTGAGGAGTTGATTAATTTAGATGGTCAAGTCAGTGAGCCTCCGTTTACTAAAAGCATCGAAGAAATTGCAGAAACCGACATGCAGGTAAAAGATGTTAATCGTAGTCAACGATTTCTTGAATTGCAAAGATTAGCCTCAGACTATTTTGATTTAATTGAACAAGGGAAAACAGCGGCAACCGATAGTAAAACCAAAGATATAAAATCTCAACTGGATCAGATAGAGTTAGCGTTTAGCGATGATCCTGTTTATGTGGCATTAATGAAAGCGGAACGAAAAACAGGACTGAGATAATGCGTCCTGTCGATAAAGGTTTATTTCAGGGTAATAAAGAAAGTTATAGTCCTTTTGGTGATGCAAAAGATGATTTAATTACCGCCTTGGGGTGTTTTTGTAGTTATTGTGAAAGGCAAGGTTTTCGTTCAGCGCTGGCGGTTGAGCATATTCAACATAAAGATAGTTTTCCCGATCTGGAATATGAGTGGAGTAATTTTTTATTATCGTGTACCAACTGTAATAGTATAAAGGGCACAAAAGCAGTGACTGATGCTTTATTGCCCGACCGTGATAATACCTACGATGTTTTTATGTATTTGGAAGGTGGCTTCATTCAGGTTAAACCTGATCTTGATGATGATTTAAAAGATAAGGCTCAAGCCCTTATTAATTTAGTTGGCTTAAACAGGATTCCTGGTCGGCAAGGCTATTCTGGTAAAGATACGTTATGGCTAAACCGGAAAGAGAGCTGGGTGTTAGCAAGTCGTTATCTACAGAAATATCAAAATGAAGACTGTGATATCGAAACAATAATCGATTTAGCTCTAAATAATGGATTTTGGTCTGTATGGATGCAGGTCTTTATAGGCTTTCCTGATGTACAAAAAGAACTCATTAATGCCTTTTCGGGTACGCAGAAGAATTTTTTTCAACAGATACTAAATCTATGAGCAACTTCAACTTCATTAAAATAGATTTTCCTGCTTTATATGCCGATGCGGTGGAGGCCGAGAAGTTGACCTTTGTTTCACCGACGTCGACTGCCGTGTTTTGTCGCAGTACCTTTGAGAATGCGGTCAACTGGCTTTATGATCATGATGCCAAATTAACACGACCTTGGCGCTCTGATTTAAGTACCTTGATGCATGAACCGAGCTTTAGTGAGCTGTTTAACCGTGCTTTTTTTGCTGAACTTAACCTGATCCGTAAAACCGGCAATGCAGCGGCACATGGCACCCCTATTAGCGAACAAGATGCGTTGGCGTGTTTACAGTATTTGTTTCGGTTTTTACGTTTCCTGGCTATTTACTATGGTAAAAAAACACCTGAGTCTCAGGTTTTTGATGTAGCGTTAATCCCTAAGGCTCAGGCAGTTGCTACAGAACGGCCACAAGACCTACAACAGTTAATCGCTGAGTTGGAGCATAAAAATAAAGCCTTTCGTGCCGCAGAACAAACCCAAAGCCGGTTAGCCAAAGAAAACAGTGTGCTAAAAGCCCAACTTGAACAACAACGTGTTGACATAGCCGCACGTAGGGCCGAGCGGGAAAAGTCTGTTGATGTCACTGTTGCCATACCTCTACTGGTCTCAGAAGCGGAAACCCGCCGCCGTTACATTGATTTATCGTTAAAAGAATGTGGCTGGAACGTGTTGCGTCAAGGTCGTGAGCTGGAATATGAAGTGACCGGTATGCCCTTAAGTACCAATCCTAGCGGTCTGGGCTATGTTGATTATGTGTTGTGGGGTGATAACGGTTTGCCTTTGGCCGTGGTTGAAGCGAAGAAGACCATGGTTAGCCCTAAAAAAGGGAAGCATCAAGCCGAACTCTATGCCGACTGTTTAGAAACTATGCATGGGCAACGGCCTATTATTTTTTATACCAATGGTTTTGAAACTTATTTGTGGGATGACTTGTTCTCGCCTGAACGGGATGTTCAAGGTTTTTATAGTAAAGACGAGTTGCAGTTATTGATTGATCGGAGGTTGAGTCGGACTGATTTGCGTGAGTTTAAAGTTAATAAGGCGATTGCCGGACGCGCTTATCAATTGGAAGCGATTGCTCGTGTGGCTGAAAATAGTGTCACCCTTAATAAAAAGGGCGAACTACGCGGTCGGGCACGGGAAAGTTTATTGGTGATGGCAACCGGTAGCGGTAAAACCCGCACGGCTTCGGCCATTGTTGATATGTTGATTAAGTGCAATTGGGCTAAACGGGTGTTGTTTTTAGCGGATCGCAATGCGTTGGTCAGGCAAGCTAAAAATGAATTTAAAGAGCATCTTCCCCATCTATCGGCTATTGATTTAACCAAAGAACGTGAAGATAACGGCACGCGACTGATATTTTCCACGTATCAAACCATTATGAATCGGATTGACGGGATGCTTGCCGGAGATCAGCGTTTTTATGGCGTGGGGCATTTTGATTTAATTATTATTGATGAGGCGCATCGATCAATTTATCAAAAGTACAAGGTTATTTTTGATTACTTTGATGCCATGCTGGTGGGACTGACGGCTACCCCTAAAACCGAGGTGGATCACAATACCTATAACTTGTTTGGTATTGAAGATAATAATCCGACCTTTGCTTATGAGCTGGATAAGGCGGTCGCTGAACACTATCTTGTGCCTTTTAAGGCAAAGTCTGTGCCGTTAAAGTTTTTACGGGAAGGCATTAAGTACAAAGACTTGTCGGACACTGAAAAAGAAGAATATGAGCTGAAGTTTGGTGATCCTGAAGGGGGTGAAGTGCCGGATGAAATCTCCAGTGCTGCTTTAAATACCTGGTTGTTTAATACCGATACCGTCGATAAAGTCCTGAACCATTTAATGACATCAGGCATTAAAGTACAAGGCGGCGATAAGTTGGGCAAGACCATTATCTTTGCCAAAAACCATGAGCATGCGCTATTTATTGAACAACGGTTTAACAAAAATTATCCTGAATATGCCGGTAAGTTTTTGCGGGTCATTGATAATTATGAGACCAAGGCACAGGATTTATTAGAGGTCTTTGTTGATAAATATGAAGAGCATGAGCCACAGATAGCGGTGTCTGTGGATATGATGGACACCGGTGTGGATGCGCCCAGAGTGGTTAATTTGGTTTTCTTTAAGCAGGTTAAGTCATCAACCAAGTTCTGGCAGATGATTGGTCGGGGTACGCGGCTTTGCCCCGATTTGTTTGGCCCTGGCTTGGACAAGACGGAATTTGCAATTTTTGATTATTGCCAAAACTTCGAGTTTTTTGGTGTTAATCCCGATGGCATTGAAAGCAACTTGATTAAAAGTTTAACGCAACAGGTGTTTGAAGCCAAATTGGAAGTGGCTTTATTGCTACGTGAAAAAGCCGACAGTACCGATGAGCAACGTGTGCTTGCTGAAGCTTATTTAACTGAATTACAGCAGTTAGTCGCTGGCTTGGATGTTAATCGCTTTGTGGTTAAAGCAAAAATGCGGGCAGTCGTTGAGTACAGTGATAAAGGCCGTTGGGATAACTTGTCTAAAGGCGACAGGCTGGATGTCAATACGCATTTATCCACGTTGATATTGCCTAACAAAAATGATGATGAGCTTGCCAGACGTTTTGATATATTGATTTTAAATTACCAGCTTGCCCTTTTATCCGGTGCCTATCGTACTGATGGTTATATCAATAAAATTAGCGGTACTGCCAAGGCACTGCTGAAGAAACAGAATATTCCTGCCATAGCCCTACACGTTACTTTATTGAATGAATTACAAACTGAACCCTTTTGGCAGGGTATTAATATTAATCGCTTGGATAATGTGCGTTTATCGATGCGTGATTTGATTAAATATTTGGATAAGGACAAACAGGCTAATGTCATCACTACTTTTGAAGATGATTTGGATTATGACGGGATTAGCGATCATGATTTAATCCCCTCCTATACCAACCTGCAAAGCTACAAGGATAGAGTTGAGTC
>JBAXTQ010000090.1:0-13704 GCA_037130115.1 Methylococcaceae bacterium | reverse complement strand
GAACAAAAGTAGACCTTATTTGTAATGCCGAAAATTAAGTATTTTCATCAGCCCACCTATGCTCTCTGGGAGAAGGCTAAATGGTTAAGTTATTTTATGCACGTTCTTAATGGGTTTTGGACGCTCTAATTATAGACTGCTTATTTTAACAGGTTACCAAACCGTTGTTTGCTGCACCCTTAAAATAAGCCATAATGACAAAGTGAACGTGGTACGGTTAGTAGCAAAAAAGAGTAATCACTGACCATTATCAACTTGTTTTTTTTCTGCTATAATTTGTTCTGAAGATGTGTTCGGAACGTTTCGGACGTTGGCGAGTGAGCTTTTGGAGTCGTACTCGGCGCTGCACGCATCTTCCTCTTAATTTTTAATGCCAGTTCCCGCCTGCTTCTTCAACAAAATCGACCCGCTTTTCGCCTACACACATGTTATCAGCTACAAATCGAGCAACTTTTCATTATTTGGTTTAAAATCAGGAAAGAAAAAACACACCCCAGCAGACTAATCCAGATCTTGCCAAACTGGCGTAAAAACAACCGGAATTGTTTACCAAGTGCGCTTATAAGCAGGCAAAACGTGACATTTCTCCTAAATTTGAAATCTTGTGAAAAATACGTAGGAGCCGCCTCACCATGACTGCCGAACTCTTGATCAACTTTGCGATACAGGTTCTTGGAACCGGTGCCGCCTTCTTCCTCGCCTATCAGTCCTTCCAAAAACGCCGAATTCAGTTAGGCGCTGAACCAACGCTACCCCAATACTTTGTCCGCAGAAGCACCTACTGGATAGGTATCGCCTCATATTGCACGTTTACGGCAGCATTTTACTGCTTACTGACGTGGCGCTGGCTGCCCTTGGAGCCGCTGGTAACTCTCATTGTGAAAAACCTTAGATCGGGTGAATTAGTCGGCCTTTTCAATGGCTTGGACGGCGACACCCTCATACCTTTGATTAGCGCCGGACTGTTGCTGTTTTTTATCGCTTGGGAAAGCAAGTTTAACCCCTTGCTTATTTTAAGAGACAGCATCCATGATGCGTTTGCAATTCCGACCAAGGCGGTGGAAGTCTATAACGCTCTCATTACCTCAAGATTGTCAGCGGTCGATGATAGCTTAAAAGCACAAATCGCCAATCGCTTACTGGTGGCGAGCATCGACCCCGGCGATTTCGAAAAATCCAGTGCCACGGTCGAGTATAAATGGGCTCATAATTGCCTTCTTTTTGACCAGATGCAGAGCTACGCCAACCAATCGTCCTTTCGTCGCTTGTTCAACGAACCATCCCTGAAATGGGGAGAAATCTGTATTTCCTACAATGCAATGTCGGAAAAAGTTACCGTCTGGAAAGAAGCGGAACCACACTATACCAAGACCATCAACTTGATCAAGGAGCTGGATAACCTCACCGGCCTGCTCTGTCGCTTACTCGCCTCTCTGGTCGTATTCGGGAGCGCCAGTGAAAATGATATATGGGTAACCGTAAAGCAGCTCGGTGGCAACGTTCACGAGTCCCGCCTGAAGCACACCTATAAATATGTTCTCCTTTTCACCGCTGTCACCGCCATCGGGGTCATGTTGGGTCGGGAGATTTCAGTTTCACTACACAATGCGTTCCTGTTTCCCGATAAACCGCTCGCGCATTTTAATTACACGACACTCCGGTGGGTCGCCTATGCCATTCCGATGTATGTCCTGCCCATAGCACTCGTTTTTGTTTCACGCGCATTCGCTATCAGGCACCAACGGGAGCAATCCGATCGCTACTATGGCTTTTATATGGCCATGATGGTCATGGGGTTTATTGTCAGCACCACGGTATCAGCGCTTATTCTCGAATTAACGCTCTACCACCGGGATAATTTCAGTTTTCTGGAAAGCTTCATACAACATACCCGCTGGGGAATTTTGCCGGCGCTGGTGTGCGGTTTTGTGGCCTATCGAATGGATACACCCGCGAGCGAATCAGAAGCACCCGATAAAGTCATTATGGCCGCTGTGTTGCGTTTTTTGGGCTGGGGATCGGTCGCGGTCATTATCATGCTTTATGCTACCGACGACTTTACCATTGAAGAGCCGAACCTGCGTTTTACCCTGGTCGGCACGGCTTGCTTCGTGGTCGGTCTCTTGGCGGCATCTGCCCGTTTCAAAACAGCGAGACCCGAGGATTAGCGGTTCCCGTAGACTAAACAGTAATGGCGTAAGTATTCACCTCCCCCTTTGAAAAAGGGGGATTGAGGGGGATTTATCTAATAAAATCTCCCCTAACCCCTCTTTGTTAAAGAGGGGGGACTGAATCATTACGCAATGGCAGGTTGACTTTTACCCAGAACGGGTAAGTTTACAGTTAACCCATCAATCAAAGGTATACTCATGAAAATTCTAATTTTACTGGCTGGCATGCTGTTTTTTTCAATTTCAGCCGTTAAGGCAGAACCTTGTTCATCTTTGCTGAATTATAAAGCGAACCAATTAAGATCAAAGGAAGCGCTTGATTTTTGCAAGGCATTTCAAGGCAAGGTCGTTCTCGCCGTCAATACCGCCAGTAATTGTGGCTACACCCCACAATTTAAAGGTCTGGAAGCCCTGTATCAAAAATATAAAGATCAAGGTTTGGTTGTTGTCGGCTTCCCTTCCAATGATTTCAATCAGGAGTTTGATGAGTCGGAAAAAACCGCCAAAGTTTGTTATATCAACTATGGCGTAACGTTTCCAATGGTGGAAAAAAGTGCCGTTTCAGGCACAGAGGCCAATACTTTTTTTAAACAATTGCTTCAAGTCACCGGACAAGCACCCGAATGGAATTTTTATAAATATCTGATAGCTCGGGATGGTTCAACCGTCACCGCTTTCGCCAGTAATGAAACGCCGGAACAACTGGATTCCAAAATCCACGGCCTGTTATTGCTGCCTTAAACAATAGCACACAGATGGCACGGATTTGACTGATAAACACGGATAATAGGAGAGGTAGGGTGCGCATCGCGCACCTAAAATCGCATCCATTAAACGGTTTTATTTGCACCACAATCTATTATTTTTTTCTACCCGTAGCCTATTGGGTTTCTACTCTGGCATGGTTGTGGTGCGCGATGCGCACCCTACTATACTTAACGTATTCTCAACTAAAAATAAAATCCGTTAAAATCTGTATAAATCAGTATCATCCGTGTTCTATAATCGAAACCCACAACGTTCATGCTATTTATCAAATCAGGAGCGCACCATGAATCGCTTAACCGGCTTGTTATTGCTTGGCACCTTATTGTTTGCTTCATTCACGCAAGCCAAACCCTTAACCAGGGAACAAGTACCGGAACCCCTTAAACCTTGGATAAGCTGGGTATTGGTGGATAATCCCGAGCTTGCTTGTCCCTTTTTGTACAACAGCCATGAACAAAAACGCTGTAGTTGGCCAACGCAATTAACGCTGGATTTATCATCGGCAAAAGGCATTTTTTCGATAAACTGGCAAGTCTATAAAGACAATTGGGTGAGTTTACCGGGCGATAAAAAGTATTGGCCGCTTAATGTTACTGTTAATGGAAAGCCCGCCTTGATTATGGATAAAAACGGCATTCCTTCGATTAAACTGGCTGCCGGTCTGGAGCATCTGGCAAGCTATCAAATCAAGGGTGAGTTTCTGTGGGATGTTATTCCAGACACTATCACGATACCCGACGATACCGGATTGATTAACCTGAAGGTCAATGGACTGGAAGTACCGGCACCTTCCATCAAAGACGGGCAACTCTGGTTAAAGACCGGTGATAGCGGTCTGGACAAACCTGAAAACAGGCAAAATAATCTTGATATTCAGGTCTTTCGAAAAATTATTGATGAAGTACCCTTACAAGTCTTAACCCATCTGGAGCTGGATGTTTCGGGTGAACAACGAGAAGTTAAACTGGCCTTTCCTCTACTGAACGGATTTGTCCCGCTGCAATTGCAAAGCCCTTTACCCGCCCGACTTGAACCTGACGGGCAACTCATAGTGCAGGTGCGTCCAGGTCGATGGCAGCTTGAAATAGTGTCCAGACTTACCAAGGAACCCGCTACGATAGCGTTCCCAAGCCCTCTCGTTCCCAAGTTGGAACTTGAAAATGAGAGGGCTTGGCCGGAATCAGAAATTTGGGCTTTTGAAGCGCGTCCGGAATTGCGTATTGTTGAAATTGAACAGTTGTCCTCCATCGATGCCAGTCAAACCAATCTACCGGAAGACTGGAAATCCTTGCCTGCCTATAAAATCAATCCGGGGGAGGCCATGGGTTTTAAAGTGATACGACGAGGCGATCCGGAACCTGAACCCAATCAACTGTCAATCACCAGAAAACTATGGCTGGATTTTGATGGTAAAGGTTATACCGTCAATGATCATATCAATGGCAAAATGACCAACGGCTGGCGACTTAATGCCTTACCGGCGATGCAATTAGGTAAAGTAACCCTGGATGGCAACAACCAACTGATTACCTGGCAGACCGGAACACAAAAGCAGGGCGTGGAGGTGAGAAAAGGCCAGATAATGCTTGATGCCGATAGCCGCATAACAGGCGCTATTGACTCGCTGAGCGCAGTCGGTTGGGAACAAAACTTTCATGCGGTAAAAGCCGAACTTAACCTGCCACCCGGTTGGCGATTATTGGCGGCCCAGGGTGTCGATAATGTACCGGATAGCTGGATTTCCCGCTGGACGCTGTTGGATTTGTTTCTGGTACTGATTACTGCCCTCGCAACAGGACGACTCTGGAATCACTATTGGGGAACTCTGACCTTGGTAACACTGATTATCATCTGGCACGAACCCGGTGCACCGCATTATGTGTGGCTGAATATTCTGGCGGCAACGGCCTTGCTGGGCGTATTGCCGCAAGGCCGGTTTTATAAATTGATACGCGGGTATCGTAATGGTTGCTGGCTGGCGCTGGTGTTGATTGCCGTCCCCTTTATGGTATCTCAAGTGCGTATGGGGATTTATCCGCAGTTGGAATACCCCGGACAAGCCATTCAACTTATCGACAGGGCTCAGAACCCTACCCCTGCACCAATGCCCATGGAGACCATGGATGCCGAACAGCAACCGCTCGGGGGTGTCGCAAAAAGAGCCAGAAGTAAAGCCGAGTACAGTAGCGCCATCATGCCCGAGCAACAAGCATCAGCGGCTTACTATGGCAGTAACGCGACCAACAACGTTGAGCGCATTGATCCTAACGCCAAAGTCCAAACCGGCCCCGGCTTGCCGCAATGGCAATGGAACACGGTTTATTTATCGTGGAACGGTTCGGTTGATTCCGGACAAGCACTGGATTTATGGTATTTATCACCCGGAATGACGATGTTGTTAAATTTCCTGCGTGTAATTTTGGTGACCTTGTTGGCCTTATTAATGCTGGGTGTGGCCGAAAAATTCAGGCCTGATCTTGTTCCCAAGCTGGAACTCGGCAATAAGGCATCCTCCTTTTTGCTCTGGTTTTTATTACTTCCCCTGTTGTCCGTTCCCTCGCCAAAAGTCTATGCCGACTACCCTAGCGAGGCTTTATTAACTGAATTAAAAACCCGCCTACAGGAAGTGGAGATTCCCGATTGTTTGCCAGGTTGCGCTCAAATTCAGCAAATGAACATGACGATTACCGATAAAACTATTGAAATCAACTTGCAAATTGATGCCCAAGAGTCGGTTACCCTGCCGTTGCCCTCGGAATACAAGCAATGGTTTCCCAATCAGGTACTGGATAACGGTAAAGCCGCACAGGCATTGTACCGTAACGACAATACCTTATGGATCAATCTGGCCAAAGGCGAACACCATATTACTCTTAAAGGTTTAACGCCTTTACTGAGTAAATTCACGCTGCCTTTACCGTTAAAACCGAACCGGGTTAGCATCGAAGAATCGGGCTGGGACGTGGTGGGTTTACATGAAAACGGCTGGTCAGACGACCAATTACAATTTAGCCGCCTACAACAATCGCCCCAAGATAAATCCAAACCGGTAGCAGAGTCCAGTGTTTTGCCACCTTTTGTTCGCGTCGAGCGACAGTTGTCTTTAGGCTTGGATTGGCGCGTTATCACCCGGATTATTCGTATTTCTCCAGCCGATTCTGCCGTGGTTTTAACCGTTCCACTGTTACCGGGTGAATCGGTTACCAGCCCGGACATTCGCGTTAAAGATAATGCCGTTGAAGTTAATATGGCGGCACAACAAAGCAGTATGCAATGGGAATCGACGCTGGAAAAAGCGGAAAAAATCGAATTAACCGCGCCGGAAACGGCGCAATGGATCGAAGTCTGGACAGCCAATATCAGCCCTGTCTGGCACAGTGAACCCTCAGGCATCGCCATGATTCATTTAAATAATGAAGGGCAGTGGCTACCTGAATGGCATCCCTGGCCGGGCGAAAAAGTGACATTGCAAATAACCCGACCGCAAGCGGTGGAAGGGCAAACTTTAACCATTGACAGCAGCAGTTTGAGCATTAAACCCGGGCAGCGCACACAGGATGCCGAATTAAAAATCAGCCTGCGCAGCTCTCAAGGGTCGCAACATACGCTGACCTTACCTGACCAAGCCGTGCTGCAATCAGTGTCTATTGATGGACAAACACAACCCCTCCGGCAACAAGGCAGAAAACTGACCTTACCGGTCAATCCCGGCAAACAGGACATCTTGATAAACTGGCAGGAAGCCAAAGCCATCGCCGCTGCCATAACAACACCGTTGCTTGATTTGGGCCAAGACAGCGTCAATACCAACCTGAGTATCAGTCTGGGTCAAGATCGCTGGGTATTATTCGTGATGGGGCCTCGAATGGGGCCGGCCGTTTTATTTTGGGGCGTGTTGGTGGTTATTTTTATCCTGTCTTTAGGTCTGGGTAAAGTCCCTCTGACGCCATTAAAAAGTCGGCACTGGTTTTTATTACTGGTGGGTTTAAGCCAGCTACCGATGCCGGCGGCCGGCCTCGTTATCGCCTGGTTAATGGGCTTAGGTTGGCGTGCGAACCAGTCCGCAACCGACCGGCGTTATTTTAATGCCCTGCAAATTTTAATCGGCGGCATAACCGTATTGGCGCTGGGCACTTTATTTGCAGCCGTTGCCCAAGGTCTGTTGAGCTCTCCCGCTATGCAGATTACCGGTAACCAGTCCTCGGTCTTTTTGTTAAATTGGTATCAGGACAGAAGCTTATCGACCTTACCCACTGCCACTGTGGTTTCCGTCCCCTTAATGGTCTATCGACTATTAATGTTGGCCTGGGCGCTATGGCTCGCCGTGTCTTTACTCAACTGGCTAAAATGGGGCTGGGCGTGTTTTTCAAGCAACGGCTTGTGGAAAAAAGCAGTGATTAAAGAAAAAGCGTTGGCGACTGACGAAAAAAAACAATGATGCATGAAGTGCGTCATCAGGTTAAGGCTGCTCGTAAAAAATAACTCATCCTGTTTTTGTTCATTGACGAAATCAAAGCGACTTTTTTGCTTGGCGGTTTTCTCAAACAGCCTCATCGTGTATCATGTAACGCTATTTAAACACATTAACCCTGTGTACCTAGGCGCTTAACCCATGGCGCGGCATTGCCTAATAAAAGCATATAAAATAATAGCTTATGAAGATTCTCAATATCCATTTTAAAAACATCAACTCACTGGAAGGCGAGAGTCGGGTTAATTTTGAACAACCGCCCTTTTCCGATACCGGAGTTTTTGCGATTACGGGGCCTAACGGGTCAGGCAAATCCAGTATTTTGGATGTCATTACTTTGGGTTTATATGGCGAAACATTTCGTTTTGATCGACCTGCCGACTATGTGATGACCAAGCACACAGCGGAATGTTTTGCAAAAATCGAGTT
This sequence comes from Methylococcaceae bacterium, assembly GCA_037130115.1. Taxonomy (GTDB): domain Bacteria; phylum Pseudomonadota; class Gammaproteobacteria; order Methylococcales; family Methylomonadaceae; genus Methylobacter_C. The sequence goes on along the minus strand of JBAXTQ010000090.1, from coordinate 5,865 downwards.
TTCTCTGAGTGGCGAAAAATACCAATCCAGTTGGCAGGTTAAACGTGAAGGCGATCATCCAGAGAGTGAATTAACGCCGCCGGAAATGTACTTAATCCGCCTGATTGATGGCGAAGTGCTGGCCACTACGCCATATCAAGTCTGCGCACGAATGACCGAAATTACCGGAATGAATTTTCGTAATTTCACCCGTTCCATTATGTTGGCGCAGGGAGATTTTGCCGCTTTTTTAAATGCGCTGGACACTGAGCGCATGGACATACTCGAAAAAATAATCAGTACCGATATTTACGAAGATTATAAAAAAGAGACGCTTACCAACGCTGAAAATGCACAACAGGAACTGGATCTTTTAAAACAAAATTTAGCCGCTATCCAGTTAATGGAACCTGAAAAACAGGAAGCTTGCGAGCAGGATTTAAGCGATTTTAAAGAACAATTATCCGGGTTGCAGGACGAACAAAACACCTTAAAGCAACAGCAAGCCTTGCTAACAGAAGTAACCGCGATAACAACGCAGATTATTGAGCAAGAAAAAAATCGGGGAAAAGCCCAAGAACAAGCCAAAAACACGCAAGACCTGTTGGACCAAATTGCCGCCGCTCAAGATGCCTTAATCTTTAAGCAGGACATCGAAACACTTAAGGATAAAAGTCACCTTATTCGGCAAGGCAAAGCAAGCTTGGACGATCTTCAAAACGAACTTCGCCAATTAAAAGACCAGTTGGGCGATCAAGCGGCACCAGACAACCTGGCGCAGCGGTCTTTTAGCGAGCAGCAACCCCTGCTGGAAAACGTCAGAACCCAGGTTAACGAATATGCTTTAAACCGGCAGTCGGAAACCGCACACTGGCAATCTTTGGCGACACAATCTACAGAAAAAAACGCGGTGCTTACAACCGTATCAATCTGGCTGGAAGAACACGCGGCAGATGCAACATTGCTGACGGATTTTCCTGAAATTGGGCAATTAAAAAAACTTAATGCCGAGATCGCTGACTTAAGTCGAAAGCAGTTGCTTTTTACCAAACAGTCAAAAAAAGCCAACGCGTCACTCAAAAATAATACCGCCGCTCTGGCCAAAGAAAATAATAAACAGGCCGAACTAAAACATCAAATAGAAGTGGCCGAAAAAGAGCTTGAGGCCATGGCGCTGGGCAATACCACGGATGACATGGATGCCTTAAAGCTGGAACAGCAAGAACGTGTCAAGGATTTTCAGACGCTTTACAATCTGGCGCAAAAACATCAAACGCTCACCGGCGATTCAGGCTTTTTCTCCTTTTTTAAACGTAAAGAGCAACCGGATCATGATGCCGAGGTGCTGAGCCTTGACCTTGACAAGTTAAAGCTGGAAATAAACCGTGAAGAAAATATTAAAAGCGTACTCGAAGCAGCGCTTATCAACGAAGCCTTATTAAAAAAAATGACGCCGGACAGGATTCATCTTGTTGATGGCAAACCCTGTCCATTTTGCGGTGCCTTGCAACATCCTTACGCTAAATATCCACCCGCCCTCAGTAATTCCAAACAGGCGTTGATCGATCAAAAAGCCAAATTAAGGGGTTTAAAGGAAAAGTCGGTTAATACTGAGCTTAAAATCAGTGAGGCACACAAGCAATCAGAAAAAAATAAGGCTACGCAAACGCAACTGCTGCAAATTAGAGAGCAGTGGTTAACCCTTTGTAATCGCCTGAATATCGTCAGCCATGAGCTTGATATCAGTAAATTAGGCTTGATGAAAGAGCTGATAAAAAAAGAAACCCTTGAATTAACAGACATTATTAATTTTGCTACAAAATATCGCAGCAAACAGGCCGGCATCGAAAAATTAAAAGCGGCAATCGCCAAAAGCCTGTCCGCTATCGAACAATTACAAACCAACACCCCGCAACCCGATTCCAACACCACAGGCGTGACCCAAGAACTGCTAGACCTTGAAGCGACCTTGGCTCAGAGCAGGCAGGAAGCTAAACAACTGGCCGACAAAGTGCTTGAACAGTTGACCTTGCTGGGTGAAAAAATGCCGGGTAAAGGCCAGGAAGATACCTTGTTTGATCGACTAAATGTGCGCAGGCAGGATTATCACGGCTATACTTTCCGTCATAAAAATCTGACAGAAGAATTAGCCACGCTGGCCGCAAAACAGGCTGCCTGCCAAACTGAAATAAGCCGTTGTAATAATCAACTGGAAATTTATACCCGCCAATTACAGAAAGAAGAAATTATTGGTTTGCATTTGGCGCTAATAGAAAAACAGAAACTGATTGCTGATAAAGAACAGTTTTTGGCTCAGCAAGAAACCGACATCACTAACTTGCATAAAGCGTTAGAGGAAAAAATACCAGTCAGCCGATTTGCCAGTTTGCAGGAAATTAGCCAACAACTGGACTTAATGGAAAACCAGCCGGAACTGGAGCGCCGGAAAGCGGAGCTGGAACAGGAAATTGATGCTAAAACCTTTGAAATTGAGGCCAGTCGGGCGCAGTTAGACGCTGACTTTGCCTTACCGGAAGCCGCGTTAAATAAAACAGACATAGACGAACAACTCAAGCACCTTACCGAAAAGGTTGAGATAAGCAGCATGGAAGTGCAGCATCTGGAAAGGCTGCTAAGTGACCAAACCCAATTGCGACAAAACTACGAGGCCGTGCGGTTACGATTGCAACAACAAGAAGCAATAGCCCTGCCCTATTTTACCGAAGCGGCGTTGTTGGCAGAAGAAAGCGGCATGGCTTTTCGTCGTCGGGTTCAGGGCCGCATTGCCGACCAGTTATTGTCCCAAACCAATGCCCTGCTGGAAAAAATCAGCGGTCGTTATTATTTACGAAAAGCACCTAGTGAACAAGGACTGGCACTGGAAGTTGAAGACACTTATCAGGCTAATGTCCGGCGTTTGCCCAAGACCTTATCCGGTGGAGAAAGCTTTGTTGTCAGCCTGGCCTTGGCACTGGGGCTTTCGGAACTGGCCAATAACGGGCGCTCTGTGGATTCATTATTTCTCGATGAAGGTTTTGGCAACCTGGATGCAGACTCACTGTATACCGTCATCAGCACCTTGGAAAGCTTGCACACCCACGGAAAAACCGTTGGCGTTATTTCCCATGTTGAAGCCGTACAAAAACGCTTTAAAGCCCAACTTCAAGTCGTTAAAAAATCCAACGGCATGGGTGAATTAAGAAAGGCGTCCTGATAAGGTAACTCGCAATAAATAACTCCCACTCCAGCGTTCCCACGCTCCGGCGTGGGAATGCCGACAGTGACGCTCCCGCGTCACGCAACGCTGGTGCGTTGCCGGATGAATATTATTATGTGGACAGACTATGCTGGAAGTTAAATATAGACTATATTTTATTAAAGATAATGAGAATACGCAGAAAATAGTTCCGAGAATCCGATTGGTTCCCATGCCGGAGCGTAGGAACGATAGAAAACTGTCGGAAGTGTTGCCTGGTGTTAGATCCTAAAAAAGACACACTCAATACAGTTACTAAACGATGAAACAAGCTATGCCGGGTTTTGATAGTCACCACCGGAAGCCATACCCGCATCTGAAGCCTAAAAAAGCAACATAGCCCGAAGCAAGCACCCAGTGTATAGCGAAAAATTTTTGGAAAGCCGTCACTCCAACGATAGTTGACGCGAAAGCGTTGCAGAAAGAACGCCCACGCCGCTACATGGGCACCCTGTAAAATAATATGTAATTAAAAACCTTAATCCTAAATCACTTATGCATTGGTATTTAATCCACACAAAACCCCAGCAAGAACGACGCGCTTTGCTTAATCTTGAGCAACAAGGATATGAATGTTACTTGCCCTTGATAAGCGTTGAAAAGTTGTACAAAGGCCAGATAAGCATCATAGAAGAAGCACTTTTTTCACGCTATCTCTTTATCCACCTGGACAATAGCCAAACCGGTAAAAGCTGGGGACCTATCCGGTCGACCCTGGGCGTTTGCCGAATGGTAACCTTTGGCAACGAACCCGGCAAAATAGACGAGCAATTGATAAAAACCCTGCGCGACCAAGCAGACGAGACAGGCAACCCACCCAAAAGCCTGTTTACAAAAGGTGAACGTATGCTGATTACCAACGGCCCCTTTATTGGACTTGAAGCTATTTACCAAATGCCTAACGGCGAGAATAGGGCAATGGTTTTAATTAACTTATTAAATAAAACAGTACCCCTTAAAATACCACTTGTAAGTTTGCGAAAAATTAACGGATAATTTGCCCAAAACAATGAAAAAAATAACCACCCCTTCCTGCATTCCTACGCCGCTGTGTGGAAACTAGAGTGGTGCATGGGAGCTAGACGAATGCGGAGTTTGGGAGCTAGACGGAAAATACCTCCCTCTCTCGTTCCCAAGCTCCAACGCAACGCGAGAGCGTTGCCGGATTAGTTTCCTCACCGATGCGTAGAAAACTAATCGGATCCGAGGCTTATTAACCACATACAGCCTTAGAATGTGCGTGCAATACTATTTACCCAAGCCGAAAGCGACCCGACAAACTGAATTAGTCAGCTAATTGACTTCAGTCAAAACAACCCAAACCTACACCCGCGCTTGCTGATCGTGACACAGCAGGGCGGTAGCGTGCCTTAAACCCCTTAAACTTTATAAAAATAGCGCCACGGGAAAGTAAAGCGACATTCAATCACCCTGGAAAGAAGCCGTTGAGCATTATCTACCTGAATTTATAGCTACCAACTTTAGCCGGGACAAGCAAAAAGGCTTAACCGTCAATACGGCTCACTTAATGATAAAGCATTAAAAGAGACCGTTCGCTGAGCGAACGATTTAAACCTTAAATTATCCCGCCTTAGAATCAAGATATAAAGTGGGTAGCCAGTTCTCGCCGGCGCGTGGGAACTAAACTGATTCGCCACTCGTTCCCACGCTCCGGCGTGGGAATGCAGCCAGTGACGCTCTCGTGTCACGCAACGCTGGAGCGTTTGCCGAACGAGTTCCCACATCCAAGCGTCACTGCCCATAGATAAGTATCGCAACAATATAACCGTGTGCTGGAGTAAAACCGCTTTAGCTGTTTTAAGGCAATAGCTAAAGCGATTGCACTCCGTTTTTTAAACCAAGAGCCACTAAAAGTTTGTCAAATGATATACTATAAAGACCCAGCCAAAACGCTTGGAACACGATTGCAAGATCTGTAATTTCTTGCCAACCTACTTGTAATAAACAAGCCAAAAAAATATTATGAGCCAAGCAAACGAACATTTTGAATTACCCCCAGCAGACGATTACGACTCACCTTGGAAAGAAGCCGTTGAGCACTATTTTCCTGAGTTTATAGCATTTTACTTTCCGCGTGCTTATCAACAAATAGACTGGGCCGAAGAGCCTGTATTTCTCGATCAAGAATTACGTGCAGTCGTGCAGGACGCAGAACTGGGTAAACGCTTTGTTGATAAACTGGTTAGAGTGACGCTGCACAATGGCGGCCAAAAATGGATTTATATCCACATTGAAGTACAAGGAACCAAACAAGCCGAATTTGCCAAACGCATGTTTGTTTACAACTATCGGCTTTACGATCGATATGACCGACCTGTTGCTAGTTTTGCCGTATTGGCAGATCAACATAAAAACTGGAAACCCGCCTCTTATGGCTATGAAATTTTGGACTGTAAACATACGTTGGAATTTCCCGTTGCCAAATTAACCGATTACCATGATCAACTTGAAACATTAAAAGCATCAGAAAATACCTTTGCCATAATAACGGCGGCGCACATATTGACGCAACAAACCCGCAAGAATGACAAAAAACGCTATGAAGCCAAGCATTTACTGGTTAAAATCCTATACCAACGAAAATGGGATAAACAAAGAATCATCGACTT
>JBAXTQ010000009.1:0-47747 GCA_037130115.1 Methylococcaceae bacterium | reverse complement strand
TTATGCGCCACGGGGTCGAAGTGGCTGGCATCGACCTGGTAGCGGGTAATGCCAACACCTTTTAGATAGCCGACCAAGGTTTCAAATTTGCGGAAGATCCGCACCGCTCCCCGCTTGGCCGCCAGTGTACGTTCGGTCATGCCGTACTGGATGACTACGCCCCAGCCGCCGGGCTGGCCAATAATGTTAGCCCCGCGCACCGCCCCCGCTTCAACCAAATGTTCCAGCGTGGCATGATCGATCGTATTCGTTGATGTTGCCATATTATTCACCTTGTGGCGTGCCTATTAGTAAGTAGTATTATAACCAACTACCTACAAAACGGGAATCATTTTCTATTAAGTTTAACCGTTCAAAAAACTATAGACAACTATGCCCAACCAATCTGGCAGCTCATCATCTACAACGCATCCCGAACAGTGAGGGATACGGTTCACGTGCCGGGATCGCGCCGACAGTTACTTGAGCTTAAATGGCAGGTAAGTTGTAGCCTTGAACTGCCAGTCAGTTAACTAAAAATTAACACACTCTCGGAGTGGCTTGCCCCTAACCCCTCTTTTTCAAAGAGGGGTTAAATAGCTGTAGGCTGGAATAAGACAACCCAAGCGTAGCGCGTGGTGGCGTTTCTGGCAATTCGAGCAGTGTGTATGCTGGAAACGCTCAACTCGCTTACGCTCGAAAAGCCTTATACCGTCCTACAGCTAGCAACTTAAGGCGTGACAGATACTAAGCTTAAATCTTCGCCCTTTGTCTGAGTTTAGGGGATTCCTGTCTAAAAGTTAAACTGTCCTGTCATAGTTGGTAGCCGCTATTGCCTTTTAAAACAGCTAAAGCAGTTTTACTCCAAGCATCTAAATTTCTTAATTTAATGGCAGTGAGCTTTAACTGTGGGAAATTATATAACTTCAAACCCAACTCACTCTCCATAGTGTGATTTTTCTCTGACAATTAATACCACACAGCACTCCTCTTCAATACGATAGACAATACGATCTTGAAAGCTCAAACGCACCGAATAGTAGCCAGTCAAATCACCAAGGAGTGGCTTGCCAGCTTGTGGAGCAATAGCAATCTTATTTCGCAAAATAGCTTTTAGTTTGGTTTTTAGCTTGGGTGTCAGCTTGGCAATGTCCTTTTGCGCTTGCCTCGTGAACGCAATCTGATAGCGTTCACAACTCACAAAGGCTCTCCGAAGACCTCTTCAAAACTTGTGACATCACCCGCATCCGCTTGCTGAATGGATTCATCAAACTTTTGCTTAAAATCAGGCTGAGACATAAGATGTAACGTTTCCTGTAAGCTTTCGTAGTCATCGGCAGACATCATGACGGCATTGCCGGACTTATGCTGAATCTCAATAATTTCGTGGCACTGACTGGTCTGTTTAATCAGCTCAAAGAAGGTTTTTCTTGCTTCTGTTGCGGTAATGGTCATCATAGTTTTGCCTTCATTTAATGTACCGGATAATGTACCGCTGATGCTGATGCTGATGCTGAGATGAGTAAATTGGTATTCTCAAATCTGTAGGTTGGGGGCAACGTTGTTCGCCCACCCGTGACTATATAAAGTTTCGCTTGAATTTTTCGTGATTTTTAATGTTGCTTTGGAGGTCTTCTGCATCCCAGATTTGCAATTCCCAGGGGAAGTAGAAGTTATTCTTGTTTTTGAAGTAAATATGCAAGCCGCGATAACCTTCTTTATCGCGTAAATACCAGTTTTTCAGACCCAATTCTTCTTGCCAGTCATCGAGCAAATCCATAACGGATTTTATTTCATCAGCGGTCAGAATAATGCGGACACCAAAAATATCATTGAGCCAGTTGTTGACCGGATATTGATCTTCACGGATTGAGAAACGCTCAATCTTGTCATCAATACTTTCACGGGTTTTGACACGGTAAAAATATTTGATGTCGATATTCGCCGTCATCAGGTAATCATTAACGCTTTCGTGCAAGGTCAGACGATAGGTGTAGATATGGGGCGCAGGCACATGCTTGATGGTTCTGGAGAGGTTGATTTTGTCGATTTTCCCGGTCTCAAAATAATCATTTGAGAACTCAAGGTGCAAGCGATTGATTTCGCTGACGAGCTGTTTTATTTGGCTGATTTTATCCATGTTTTTTCTCCACAGATTCAAGAGGCGCTTCTGGTGCTGGCTTAGGAAAGTTGAGGGAAGGGGGCAGGTCTTGCAATAAAGTATCTATAGCTAAACTGACAGGCAGGAATCTATTCAACTGCTGTCACTCACGACCGAAATGTAGCCGTCCGCTTCTGGTCGTAAACTGGCGACAGTTCCAACTAAAAATCAACACACGCTCGGAGTAGTTTTCCCCTAGCCCCTCGGCAACTGCTCCATGCGTTGCCCTACCTCCTGCATCCATGCAGTCGTCTTTTTCAAAGAAGGGTTAAATAGTGATGACTTTAACGCTTTACCGTAATGACGGACTCTGAATCAAGCTACCGATGGCATGACCAAAAGAGGCTCCCAGTTTACCGGACATTTTTTCAAGCAAACTGCCTTGCCGGGTAAAATCAACCAACGTTTCTGCGCCAATAATCTCTTTGGCGACATAATCATCATTGCCAAAGCCATCGGCAACGCCGATTTTAACGCCGGCTTCACCAGTCCAAACCAAGCCGGAAAACATGTCAGGTGTTTCTTTTAGTCTATCGCCGCGTCCCGCTTTAACCGCGCTGATAAATTGTTGATGCACTTCATCCAACAAGCCCTGCATATATTTTGTTTCATCTTCCTTGGGCGGCGAAAAAGGATCCAGCATGGCTTTGTGTGCGCCAGCGGTTAAAAGCCTGCGCTCCACACCCATTTTTTGCATGATGTCAACAAAACCAAAACCATCCATCAGTACGCCAATGGAACCAATAAGACTGGACTGATTAACAAAAATCTTGTCACTGGCTGAGGCAATATAGTAACAACCCGAGGCACACATATCGCTAACGACGGCATAAATCGGCAAATCAGGACGTTCTTTTTTTATTTTTCTGATTTCTTCATAAACATAAGCCGATTGCACCGGACTGCCACCCGGCGAATTTGAATGCAGAATAATACCTTTGGTATTGGTGTCCTTTACCGCGTCCCTTAAGCTTTCAATAATATCGGCGGCATTGGCATCTTTATCTTCAGCAATAGCACCCACCACATCAACGACGGCGGTATGGTATTTACTGTCAACACCGATATTCTGTTTAATTTTTGGATAAACAGCCATGCCAAAAACGGCAAACAAGTAAATAAAGATTAATGATTTAAAGAAAACGCCCCAACGTCTGGCTCTTGTTTGTTCTGTTACCGCAGCCAAAGCCAGTTTTTCAATGATTTTACGTTCCCACCCAGCTTCTTGGACGGGCTTGTCTTGTTGGTTTTCCATGACTTTTTAACCTTAAATAATATTCAGTAATTCAGTTGGCTGTTGCAAGCACAGTAACGGATGGTATTGTTGTAAAAGTTCTGCCGAGTTTGCGCCACAAGACACAGCAATGGCAGAAATAGGGGCGTTGAGCGCCATTTGCAAGTCATGAATGGAATCACCGATCATTAATGTTCGCTCCTTTGCGGCTTGGGTATGCTGAATAATCTCAAGCAACATTTTTGGGTCCGGTTTGGAGGCGGTTTCATCAGCGCAGCGGGTGACACAAAACAATTCTTCGGTTCCGGTTGCCTGTAAGGCTTTTTGTAGGCCGACTCTGGTTTTTCCGGTAGCAACAGCGAGCTGATAACCGCTGTCCTTCAATTCGACCAACATGGCATAAACCCCGGGAAACAAATCGTCAGCACTGGTTTGTTTTGAGTTGTATTGCTGGCTATAACAGGCCATCAATTGCGCCTGTGTGTGCGGGTCTATCCCAGGAAATAGCGTCTGCATGGCATTGTTGAGGCTTAAGCCAATGACATTTTTTGCTGCCTGAGTCTCAGGAACCGCGATGCCACATTGATTAGCCGCCTGTTGCAGGCAACTTGCAATCCAGTCTATCGAATCGATCAAGGTGCCGTCCCAATCAAAAATAATTAAATCAAACCGGTTCTTCATTAGTTAACAACGCTTCCAGTTGGGCAGGTAAGGGGGCTGAAATAGACATGGGCTCACCGGTAACCGGGTGCTTGAATTTTAATGTTTTTGCATGGAGAAACATTCGCTTATAGCCTTTGTTTTTAAACGTTTTGTTAACTTCATCGACGCCATAACGATCATCGCCAACGATAGGATGTCCCAAGCTGGCAGCATGAACCCTGATCTGGTGGGTGCGTCCGGTTTTTGGGGACGCTTCTACCAAGGTTGCGTTACGAAAGGTCTTTAAGCGGGTGAAGAGTGTTTCAGCTGACTTTCCGGCTTGACTGATTATCACCATACGCTCGCCGCCTTTACTGACATTTTTTAACAAAGGCGCTGTTACTATCAGTTTTTTTCTGCCCCATTGTCCTGCAAGTAAGGCATGGTAAGTCTTTTGAATCTCACTGTTTCTAAAAAACTCTTGTAATTGACGCAAGGCACTGCGTTTTTTGGCGATTAACAGGCAACCGGACGTATCTTTATCAAGTCGATGCACCAGTTCCAAAAACCGCGCTTCGGGTCTGATAAGTCTAAGTCCTTCAATAATGCCGGAACTGACACCACTGCCACCGTGTACAGCAAAGCCCGCCGGTTTATTGATGACCATAAAGCCGTCATCTTCAAATAAAATGCCTTGTTGCAGCGCCGCTTGCAAGCCTTGAGGAACATAAAGTTCTTCGCTGCGTTCTGCCACTCTGACGGGCGGGATTCTGACTATGTCACCGGCAGCCAGTCGGTATTTAACATCGACGCGGCCTTTGTTAACCCTGACTTCGCCTTTTCTTACAATGCGATAAATACGGCTTTTAGGGACTCCTTTTAAGCGGGCAATTAAAAAATTGTCTAATCGCTGATCGCAATTGTCTTCAGTAATTTCGACATATACAACATGGGGTAACGTGTTTTCTTCTATACTCATTATGCAAATAATACCAGTATCCAGAGATAATTGATTCTTTAAAATTGATGTGAGACGATAAGGTTGTTATATTAGGCAAGTTTTCATAAAGAAACATACTTAATGCTTCGCCGATTTCAATAAAAAAACCGGCGTGGAGCAACTTAATGAAAGTTAAAACAACACAATGTGTCATTAGCCTTTCATTATACGATTTTCGGGTTCATCGTTCGACCCTAGACGAACGATTTTTTTAAACCCTGTTTAAAACAGAATTTACCACCAAAGACTAAAAATAAATATTAACTTGGCATCTGTCCGCGCTAACCCTATGACTTTACCGGTTGTAAGTCTTAAATAACGACAACAATGCGCAGATGACGGAACATAAGACCGTAATAACGAAGCTGATGGTTTTTTTTGGATCTATCGCTTTATGTTTGTATTGACACACAATGATGCGATGACCAAAACCAGTCTAATTGAGTAAATTCTGACAATGGAGCAGGAAACTACAAGGATACCAAATGAAAAGAATGCTTATCAACGCTACGCAGGCTGAAGAACTGCGAGTCGCTTTGGTAGACGGTCAAAAACTTTATGATTTTGACATAGAAGTCCCTTCAAAAGAACAAAAAAAGTCCAACATATACAAAGGTATTATTACCCGCGTAGAACCCAGTCTGGAAGCCGCCTTTATAAATTACGGCGCTGAAAAACACGGCTTTTTACCTTTTAAGGAAATTTCACCGCTCTATCGACAACTTCAGGAAGGTGCCGAAGAAGGTCGCCGACCCGCTATAAAAGACATGATCAAGGAAGGTCAGGAAATTATTGTTCAAATTGAAAAAGAAGAACGTGGCAATAAAGGCGCAGCCTTAACCACCTATATCAGCCTGGCCGGTACTTATTTGGTATTAATGCCTAATAATCCCAAGGCGGGTGGCATATCAAGGCGCATAGAAGGCGAAACCCGCAGTGATTTGCGTGAAGTCATGGCTTCGCTTGAGATTCCTGACAGCATGGGCCTGATCGTCAGAACGGCAGGCTGTGGAAAAAATGCCGAAGAACTGCAATGGGATTTAAACTATCTGCTACAACTGTGGGAAGCTATTGAGCGTTCGTCCACCGAGCAGAAAGCGCCCTTTTTGGTATTTCAGGAAAGCAACGTCATTATCAGAGCCCTGCGTGACCATTTACGCGGCAATATCGATGAGATTTTGATCGATAACGAAGACTCATTCAAACTGGTACAAGACTTCCTTAAAGAAGTGATGCCGCATTTCTTGCCAAAAGCCAAGCTGTATCAAGACGCGGTGCCTTTATTTAGCCGCTATCAGATTGAATCTCAAATTGAAGTGGCTTATTGTCGTGAAGTGTCACTGCCTTCAGGCGGGTCATTGGTTATCGATCATACCGAAGCCTTAACGTCAGTTGACATCAACTCTGCACGCGCCACCAAAGGCAGTGACATTGAAGAAACGGCGCTTAATACCAACCTGGAAGCGTGCGATGAAATTGCCCGTCAACTGCGGTTACGCGATTTGGGTGGTTTGTTTGTTATCGACTTTATCGATATGCTGTCCAACAAAAATCAACGGACGGTTGAAAACCATCTGCGTGATGCGCTTAAAATTGATAGGGCCCGTATTCAAACCAGCCGCATCTCGCGTTTTGGCTTGCTGGAAATGTCCAGGCAAAGAATGCGTCCGTCTCTGGGCGATTCTACGCAATTGCCGTGTCCGCGTTGTAAAGGTCAAGGGACTATTCGTAATGTTGAATCCGTTGCCTTGTCGGTCTTAAGGATTCTTGAAGAAGAAGCCATGAAGAAAGGCACGGAAAAAGTTATTGCCCATTTGCCTATTGAATGCGCGACTTTTCTGTTAAACGAAAAGCGTCACGCCATTGAGCAAATTGAAGCCAGGCTGAAAGTGGGCATTATTATTCTGCCGAGTAAACATCTTGAAACACCGGCTTATGACATCGATCGCATCAAGGAAAAAGAATTTGTCGATGACAAGCCCAGTTATTTGCAAATAAAAGCAGAAGACATCGCTATTCCGGATTTTGCACAGCAAATCAAGCCAAAACTTGAAAAAGCGGCAATCAAGGAATTTATGCATGATTCCCCTGCACCCGTGCAAATTAAAAATGAAGCTGCCAGCCTGATTAAACGCTTCTGGGATAAGCTGATAGGCCCCAGTAGTGCAGAGCCTGAAGTGGTAGTGGCAGCACCCGCACCTGCGCCTGTCGTTGAAAAAGTCAGGTCAACTGACGACAGCCAACCAAGTCGAGGTCGAAATAACCGACGCGGTGGCAGAAATCAAGGGCCAAAATCACAGGAACCACGTCCTCCTCGCGCTCCAAAAGAGCAAGATACCAGACAGGAACAAAACAAGGACAGCAAAGAAAATAAAGAAAATAAAGAACCGAAACCAAACCGTAATATCCGGGGGCCGGGACGCAACGTAAGACGTAATCTTGCACCCGTCAACACTATGGCTGATGAAACGGTAGAACTGGTCAAAAATCAACCCGTTGCGGCTAACGAAGCAGCAGTCACTGAAGCCACCATAGTTGTGCCTGAAGGCTCTGCATCGCCTGAAGAACAAGCCAGGCAAGCTGCCAGAAAAAGCACCAGCAGAAGAGGCCCAAACCGTAGAAGACCGCGTAATCCCAACTACAAAAAAGCCGACGGTGACGGTGATTCAAATGACGGAGAAGGGGATTCAAACGGTGGCGGTAGTGAAAACATAGCCGACACACAAAGCGAAGCTCGTCCTGCACCATCGCGTTCTTATGACAGCGATTTTGCAGAAAGAGTTGAAAAAGTTGAAAGAACCGAGCGTCCTGAACCTCAGGCACCGGTTTCAGTGGCTCCAGAACCACAAAAAGCCGTTACTGAAGCTGCACCCAAAGCAGTAGAATCCACAAAGCAAGACGCCCCAACAGAGTAATAAACAACCCCGCCCTTGGGATGCGCAATACGCATTCCAAGGGTTGGGTTTTATTCCCCCTGTCAAAATCATTAATCCCGTCGTTAAAAAAATCAGTTCTTTCACCATTAACACGCCCTGTTTAATGCCAGGCAAGGTGAGTTAGACCTTTAACCCTCCCTATTTAATGTTCAATAGGTTGCGTTACATCATTTAACTATTTTTTCCCCACGAAGCAGGAAATTTTTTTGTAGGGGCCGGCTTTACGCCTGCCCTTTAATGCCACGATGTGATCAGGGCAACCGCAAGGGCTTGCCCCTACAGAACACGGATAACGTTACCTAAAAGCAACCGTCTTTGGGAAAAATTGTACTCGTTAACCGTTTTTGCTTTTCTTCGTGTCTTCGTGGTGAATGCTTTTCTTTTATAGCGGCTATTTTAAATCGGGACAGTCAATATAGGTGGGATGAACCGTACTGATTGCGACTGTTCGATGCTCCTGATTTGGCGTGTTATCGGGGCCGCCTTGCGCTTCACCCAATGCGGTAACGCGCAGTTGCTCGGGTTTAGCCCCTTTTTCTATCAACATTTGACTGACGGTTGCGCCTCTTCTTTCGGATAAACTTTGATTGCTCTCCGGACTACCAACCGTATCGGTATAAGCGATAACATCTGCGGTTGCATCGGGATGATGTTCCAGATATTTGCCCAAGGTCGAAATGTGGTGATCATTGGTTTTGTAGGGTATTGCACTGCCGGTTTTGAAATACGCGGCCGTTTGTTGAGCTACTTCAGCTTGATGATGGTTCTGTCCATGCACGGATGTTAGCCATTGGCACAGCTCTTTTTCTGATGCAAGCCGGTGCTGGGCAGCTTCCTTCGCAGCATCCATGGCTTTTTGCCGTTCATCAATATTCCAATATTGATCGTTTTTCCAATGCCCCAACACATTATTGGCTTTCTCCAATTTTTCTTCGGCTAGTTCCTCATGGTAAATTGATTGACCATAATGACCGGCTACTGCGGCATCAATTCCCGAGGTGAGTCCGGGAATATCTTTCTCGGGTGGCGTACAGCCCGCAAGAGCGACGACCAACACTGCAAATGGCAGGTAAACACATTGTTTGTTCATGATTTTATCCTCTCAGTGCAAACCACCCACAACGCTGTGGTGGATGGATACAACGGTTATTTAATGCGGGCAAATCTATTCGCCATCATCCAGCGGCCCATACGTAGTCCAGAATCCTGGAATATGAATGCCAAAGTAACGCGTATCTTCGCTAAAACGATCCCATACATAAGGCGGTGAAATATAATCATCGGTTGGAATTGGAGAGGTAATTAATTCCGCTGCACCTACAACCGTTCGGCTAACAGAATGTATTACACCGCGTAGCACTCCCCATGTTAAACCAACAAAAATATTTTCATCGTGACTGATGTTAACAACATTTTTTGGTAACTCAATTAAGCCGGTTGTTGTATTGGATAGCCCCTGAGTAAATTTTGACGTGAATTGGGACAGGTAGCCAGGATCGGGCTCATTGGCATAAGCAGACCCGACTGACAATAATGCGCTGCTAAGTACACAGGCAATATAGAGGTTTTTATAGTTCATTTTCAAATCCTCCAAAGATGGTTAAGACATCAGAATCAATGGGAGTCAGTCTTGATTGACTCTGAAAATAGGGTTAATTTATACCCAATAAAAAACTAAACCCAATCCTGGTAACGTTAACGAAATGATATGGCTGGCAGTCAGGATTTTTTATTGGTATGGGATGCCCGACTTTTCGCCCCCACTTTTCTATAGGTTTGGCTTTATGATTTTTGCGCAGTAAATCACAAAATTAAATAAACATCAACTGATATTTATAGTTAGTGATTGAGCTGAAAAGTAACAATTCGTTTAGGCGGGACAAAGCGGCACTGGATTTTGCTTAATCACAAGCGGAGCTTGCAGACCAAATAATAGAGTTTATTCACACTATATCGGCTTAAGTTGATAGCCCATTTTCCTGTTACTCAATCTTCAAGTTTTCTTACCTTGATTTTATAGATACTGGATAACCAGCAACATAACGGCTAGAGGTAGGCCGGAATAAGGCTTTTCAAGCATAAGCGAGTTGAGCGTTTTCGGCATGCGGTAAGAGAGTGCCGGAAACGCCACCACGCGCTACGCCCTTCGACAAGCTCAGGACAGGCTTGGGTGGTCTTATTCCGGCCTACGCCTAATGCTTGTTATCGCTGAATTCTGCGAAATCAAGAATTAAAAACCTGAAGATTGAGTGTTAATGATTTTTAACTTTTTATCGCTTTAAAGCCAATGTCTGTGCGGTAATAGAGGTTATTCCAATGGATTTTGTCGGCCAGTACGTAGGCTTTGGTTTGTGCCTCCAAAATATCTTGTCCCAGTGCACAGGCGCATAAGACGCGTCCACCGGCAGTGACTATGTCATCGCCAATTTGTTGGGTGCCGGCATGAAATACTTTGCTGTCTTCTTGTTCTTGTATGGGTAATCCGGAAATAACGGCACCTTTTTGATAGTCATCCGGGTAGCCACCCGCTGCCAAAACAACGCCCAAGGCAACGCGTTCGTCCCATTCGGTGCCGGTTTTGTCAAGGTCGCCTGCCAAGGCGGCTTCACACAGTTCGACCAGATCACTTTTCATGCGCATCATAATCGGTTGCGTTTCAGGATCACCAAAGCGGCAGTTATATTCCAGCACTTTAATCGCACCATCAGGGGCTATCATTAAGCCGGCGTAAAGAAAGCCGGTGTAAGGCAAGCCATCGTCCGTCATACCTTTTAAGGTGGGCTCAATGACATCACGCATAACCCGCTCAAAAATTTCGGGGGTGACGACGGGCGCTGGAGAATAAGCGCCCATGCCGCCGGTGTTGGGGCCTTTGTCACCGTTGTCACGGGCTTTATGATCTTGTGAGGTTGCCATCGGCAAGGCATGTTTGCCATCGGCAATCACAATAAAGCTGGCTTCTTCACCCGTCAGAAATTCTTCAATAACCACCCGGTTACCGGCTTCGCCATAGACATTGCCGGATAACATGTCTTCAACCGCGCCAATGGCTTCTTGTTCGGTTTGTGCGACGATAACGCCTTTGCCTGCCGCCAAGCCGTCGGCTTTAACAACAATAGGGGCACCTTGTTGACGGATATAGGCAATAGCCAGGTCTTTATCAGTAAAGGATTGATAGCTGGCCGTCGGGATATGATGACGAATCATAAAGTCTTTGCAAAAAGTCTTGGAGCCTTCCAGTTGCGCGGCTTTAGCAGAGGGTCCAAAACAGGGTAAACCGGCTTCCTGAAAGCGGTCAACGATACCCAACACCAAGGGGATTTCAGGACCGATGATGGTTAAGTCAATGTGTTCTTTTTGGGCAAAAGCCAGTAAACCGGCAATATCTTCGACCGCGATAGCAACGTTTTCAATAGCGGATTCAAGTGCCGTTCCCGGATTACCCGGTGCAACAAATACTTTTTTTACTTTAGGCGATTGTTGGGCTTTCCAGGCGAGGGCGTGTTCACGCCCGCCGCCACCAACGATGAGGATTTTCATGGTGTAGTCTCAGTAAGCCGGAGTAAAAAAAACAGGTTTTTTTACTCCGTATTTATAAGTTTAACTCGCGGATCTTTGGCGGTTTATGTTTTGGGTTTCCAATTTAAACCGTTACGATTTTACAGATAACATCCCTTTAAGAGAGGTTATCAAGCCGGTTTTAAGTTGGTAAGCATTTTTTGCGAGTTGCCTTAATGTCTAAAATGACGCATGCCGGTAAATACCATGGCGATATTATGCTCATCGGCGGCGGTAATCACTTCGTTATCACGCATGGAACCGCCCGGTTGAATGATGGCGGTAATGCCTGCTTCTGCGGCGGCATCTATGCCGTCTCTAAAAGGAAAGAAAGCGTCTGAAGCCATTGCCGAACCGGGAACAACCAAGCCTTCGTCAGCGGCTTTAATACCGGCGATTTTGGCCGAATAGACCCTACTCATTTGTCCTGCACCGACACCGATAGTCTGACCATTTTTACAGTAAACGATGGCATTGGATTTAACGAACTTGGCGACCTTCCAGGCGAATAATAAATCCGCCAGCTCTTGTTCGGTCGGTGTGCGTTGACTGACGACTTTAATGTCGGCACGGCTGATTTCGCCCAAATCCTTATCCTGAACCAGCAAACCACCGGCCACACGTTTGAAGTCGAGAGACGGTTGCTTGGCGCTGTCCCATTCACCACAAGCCAATACCCGAATGTTTTGCTTGTCGGCCAGAACCGCTATTGCCGCTGGCGTGATGGTCGGTGCAATAATCACTTCGACAAATTGACGCTTGATGATTTCAGCGGCGGTTTGCTCATCCAGTTCACGGTTAAAGGCGATAATGCCGCCAAATGCAGAGGTTGGATCCGTTGCGTAGGCTTTATCGTAAGCCGTAAAAATATCGTCAGCTTCAGCTACACCACAGGGGTTGGCATGTTTAACGATAACGCAGGTCGGTTTATCCGTGAAGGATTTAACGCATTCCAACGCTGCATCGGCATCAGCAATATTGTTGTAGGATAATTCTTTGCCCTGAAGCTGATTGGCCGCAGAAATCGTACCGGAGGCCGGAGCTTTTTCCCGATAAAAAGCCGCATTTTGATGAGGATTTTCACCATAACGCATGGTTTGGTTATGATAAAACTGTAAATTGAGCGTTTCCGGAAACTGGGTTCCGTTGATAGCCGCTAAATAAGTGGCAATTGCAGTGTCGTAACGCGCCGTGTGTTCAAAACTTTTAAGTGCCAGATTAAAACGGGTTTTATCAGACAGGCTGTTATCAGCGCTTTTAAGTTCATCAATGGTTGCGGCGTAGTCCGATGGGTGCACAATGATGGCAACGTCGGCATGGTTTTTAGCGGCAGCGCGAATCATGGTAGGCCCGCCGATATCGATATTTTCAATCGCCGTTTCCAGGTCGCAATCAGGGTTGGCTACGGTTTGCTCAAACGGGTATAAATTAACGACGACCATGTCAATGGGACTGATGCCGTTCGCTGCCATAATCGCATCATCGATTCCCCGGCGACCTAAAATGCCGCCATGAACTTTGGGATGCAAGGTTTTAACTCGGCCATCCATCATTTCCGGAAAACCCGTGTAATCAGACACTTCAGTCACGGGGATTTTATGTTCGGCCAAGGTTTTGGCCGTGCCGCCAGTGGACAGGATTTCAATACCCAGTTGATTCAATTCCCGACAAAAATCGACGATACCGGATTTATCGGAAACGCTGATTAGGGCGCGAGTGATTTTTTTGTTCATGCAGACCTTTTGATGATGGTTTGATTAGTGAAAGAGTGGCGGGACAGGGTTAATTTCGCCCTGTCAGGCTTTAGGATATACCGTACTGATCCAGTTTTTTGCGTAAAGTGCTGCGGCTCAGGCCGAGTGCTTTGGCGGCTTTGGTTTGGTTGTATCCGGAATGTTCCAGTGCGGCTTCCAATAAGGGTTTTTCAACTTCGCTGATAACCATGGCATGTAAACCCACTGCATCGTGACCGCTTAATTGCGAAAGATAGAGCTCTACGGCCTGTTTGACATACGCAGATAAGGGTAACAGTACGGTTTTTTTGCTGTTAATGTTAATGATTTCAGCACTGTTTTGAGACACGTTCATATTATATTATGCAGCACTATCGTTTAGTAAAAGATTAAATGCTGAATTAATCAGCACTAGTTGTCGGGAAGGACAGGTGGCCTGGTTGATGTTGTTTTTTGTATCCTGGCTTATGGAGCCCATAAGATTAAAATACCAGCCAATATGTTTTCGCGCTATTCTAACACCGCTGACATTTCCATAGAAGCTATATAGTTGTTCCAGATGGCTCAAAAGGGTGCTGTGAATAGTGGAGTCTGTTGGTTTTTCAAGGGTTTTTCCGGTTTTAAGAAAATAACTTATTTCATTAAACAGCCATGGATTTCCTTGCGCGGCCCGACCGATCATAATGGCATCTGCGCCGGTGGTCGCCAGCACGTAGGCGGCTTTTGCCGCTGAATCAATGTCGCCGTTAGCAATAATGGGGATGCCAACTGATTGCTTAACTTTTTTAATCGTTTCATATTCTGCTGTCCCGTTAAATTTACAGGCACGGGTTCGTCCGTGGAGTGTTAGTGCGGCAATGCCCGATTGTTCCGCTATTTTTGCGATTTGAACGGCATTACGGCTGTGTAAATCCCAGCCGGTACGAATTTTTAGTGTGACCGGAATATCGACGGCATTAACGACAGCATCGAGTATTTTTTTAACCAGCACTTCGTCTCTTAATAACGCAGAACCTGCCGCTACTGAACACACTTTTTTTGCCGGACAACCCATGTTGATGTCAATAATATGGGCGCCGCGTTGTGCATTAAACAGGGCGGCCTCCGCCATTTGCTGAGGATCTGTACCTAAAATCTGTACCGAACGAAGCCCCGATTCCCCTTGATGATCCGCTTTTAACACCGTTCGTTTATGGTGACGTAAAGCGGGATTGGATGCCACCATTTCAGACACGGCCAACCCGGCACCCAGTTGTTTGCACAATTCCCTGAAAGGACGGTCGCTGATACCTGCCATGGGAGCAAGAATCAGATTGTTATCAAGTTGGTAAGGGCCGATGTGCATGGATAAGGTTCAAGGTTAAGGGTGCAAGGTTAAAGGGGTATCGGTGGCGGAGAGTATTTACCTTTTCGCTTGAATCCGGGTTGTTTCTCGTAGGATCATTCGTTGCCGGTCGAGGTTGCAAACCCCATCACGTACCAGCTTTTACCTTGCACCTTTAACCTTTCCCCTTGAACCTCAATCATTTCTCTGTCGAATCATTCCAGATGGGGTTGTCACGGTCTTCTGGATCCAGTTTGGCTTCATCTTCCGGATAAATATGCCAGAATGATTTATCAATCTTGGCGTTGCTGTAGCCTTCTTTTTTCTCATGGGTGAACGGACACCACCAGTTTTCAACAATCTTGACCAGATAAGCATGCCATTCAAAAAGCGCAACACTGACCGGGCAATACCAGGTGCAGTTTAATATCCAGTACAGCTTTGATTGCGCCAAACTGAATTTGAATGAACCATCCATGGTGATTTGGTTTTTCAGGTTATAGCGATGACTGCTTCTCTCCGGCAAAAAATCAGCCAGGGTTTTAATATTTTCCCCGCCAATCATGCGTAAGTGATAATAAGTCAGATAGGCGCTGAGAAATACAAACGGTAAGGTCAGTATTGGCAAATAAACAAGAAACAGACCTATGGCTCTTTGCAGAACAGGAATTTTTTTATGATTTTTGCCGATCTCGGCACGGCCGGAACAGGAATCGCATGCTTTCATTTTTTAGGTATCCTTATTTATTGGGTGATGTTTGTTTGCTTAATGGTATTTCCTGGTATTCATTAAGGAGCTGATAAATACTAAGACAACCTGCGCAGCAAAACTGTAGCAAGCCGTCTGTTGTGTTTAGGGTAAAGCTCTTCAAAACTGCCCGTTGACCGCAAAGAGTGCATGAGTTGTTACATTCTATTGGCATAACGATGTCTCAATGGTTTTATAAACTGGATGAGACCGAGCAAAAAAAGGTTTTTAAATATTCAGTCTCAGGCGATGCAGGGTCGACTGGATGATCCGGCCCTTGTCCACCGCTTGCAAAAAATACCAGATGCCGATCAATATGACGCCCTGAAGAACGTAAAATCTCATGCAGATTTTCACGGCTCAGGTGATAAGAACAAGACGCTGATACCAGAATGCCGTTCTTGGATAAAACCTGGAGGGCAAGCTGATTTAAGCGGCGATACGCTTCATAACCTTGTTTAAAATCTTTTTTGCGTTTAACCAATGCCGGTGGATCAAGAACAATAATATCATAAAGTTGGTTTTCCAGACGGGCCTGCTTTAGAAATTCAAACACATCACTGCGCACAAAGTGCATTTTATCGTCAACCTGATTGAGTTGGGCATTTTCTTTGGCCAGTGCCAATGCGCCTTCAGAGGCATCTACACAAGTGACTTCAGAAGCGCCAGCCAGAGCGGCCGGAATACCCCAAGCACCGGTGTAGGAGAATAAATCCAGTACCCGCTGATTTTTCGCAACACTTGCCAATAAAGCGCGACTGCTTCGATGATCATAAAACCAGCCGGTTTTTTGGCCTTCCAGAATATCTATTTTAAATTGCGCACCATTTTCTTCAATGATGACTGTATCAGGGAGTTCACCATAAGCAACTTCAGATTCAAGGCTTAAGCCTTCCAGTTCTCGTTGGCTGTTGTCATTTTTTAAAATGATGGCAACGGGACTTAATAATTCAACCAATGCGGCAAGCAGTGACTCTTTGCGTTGTTCAATACCGGCAGTGGTTATTTGAACCGACAAGACTGAACCAAAACGATCAACGACCAAGCCGGGCAAGCCATCACTTTCGCCAAAAACGAGGCGATAGTAAGGTTTATCAAACAGTTTTTCACGTAAAGCCAGAGCCGTGGTCAGGCGCTCTTTAAAAAAATTGGCACCGCATTTTAGATTGGGCTTTCTTGACAACAGACGCGCACAAATCAGGGTTTGTGGATTGACGTAAGCCGTACCTATGACTTTGCCGTCATCACTTTTAACTTGTACCAGATCACCGGGAGTGAATTGTTCAAGTGCCGTTCGTTTGGTATCCACTTCATTGCTAAAAACCCACAGGTGTCCTTTGCGCAGGCGTTTGTCTTCGTTCTTTTTTAAATAAATTTCAGGTAGTAACATAGTTATGATTTTTTGTAGGGTAAGTTTGACAGGAGCAAAGTGTTAACGCTTGATGCCATCCAGTCTGATCCAGTCTTCTTGTTGTACCAAAGGATTAAAAGCGATAGCGTGCTGGTAAGCGTTGATAACCGATTCGGCTTGTTCGTACAGGATGCCCGATAACACCAGTTGACCGCCCGAAACAACTAATTTACAAATCTGCTCAGACATGTCTATTAAGGGTTTGGCGAGAATATTAGCCAACACAATGTCCGCTTGTAAAGGGGTAAATTGTTCCGGTAAATAGCAGTTAATTTTATCTTGAACGTTGTTTTTTAAGGCATTGCTTTCGGTGGCGGTGATGGCTTGCGGATCAATATCGACAGCGTGGGCAACGTTAGCGCCCAGCAATATTGCGGCAACCGCCAATATGCCCGAACCACAGCCGTAATCAATGACTGTTTTGTCGGTTAAGTCATGACTGGCCAGCCATTCCAGACATAACGCCGTGGTCGGGTGCGTGCCTGTACCAAAAGCAAGTCCGGGGTCTAGCGTTAGGCAAACCGTACCGGGTTCGTTTTGTTCCTGATCGGTTGGGCAAACCCAAAGTTTGTCGGCAAACTTCATCGGTTTGTAGTATTCCATCCAGGCACGTTCCCATTCCTGATCGTCAACCGCTTCATACAGCCAGTTGTGTAACTTGTCTTCCTTAAACTGTCGCAATACTTGGGCTTTTATCAGTTCCGGATCAGCATCCAACTCATAAAGTGCGATAACCTGCGTGTTGCTCCATATTTTGGTTTCACCGATAGCCGGTTCATAAACCGGTTCGTCTTCAGCATCCATATAAGTGACGGATACGGCCCCGAGATTGCTAAAAAAATCGGCCAGTTGTGGAGCAGTGTCTTCATTGGTGATAACGGAAATTTGATGCCAGGCCATAATATAGATGCTTTGTTTGAGGATAATTTGTAAGTTGGGTTAGGCGATAGCCGTAACCCAACATTTGGGGCTTGAATATGTTGGGTTACGATTATTAAAGCGTCGCAACGGATTCAAAAGGCTCGTCATAACGAATTTTTAACCCGCGCAATGGATAGGCTTTTTTCGTATTCAATTCCTGTTGTTCGTACAATAAACCCAAGCGAAAATAATGGATTAAATCATAAAGTTCGCTAAGTTTTTCGCTAGGAATATGATTGATTTCATTAATAATTTGTTCTTGTAACATGGCTTGTTCTCCAGCTGTTTGACTCGTAGGGTGGTTTCGCAATAGCAAACCGCCGCCCCCAAAGTTAGGGTGGATTGCCTATCGGCGAATCCACTTTACGGCCTTCAGGCCAACTCCTGCGTTCAGCGCCACCCCCGAAACTTGAAAACACTAACCCGCTTCGTGGTGCTGGAAGGGACGGTTATGCTTGATTTCAAAGTTCATTTTCTGAAATGTCCGCTACTTTCATAAAATGCTTAAGCAGGCCAAGTTTCAAGTCTTCATTACCGTGTATAGGTAAGGAAATTCTAGCTGGACTCCCGGTTATCATGTAAATATGATGGCTACCACTAACTCGGATGAGTTTCCATTCTCGGCGCTCAAGTAGCCGCGAAAAAGCTTTTCCCGAAATGGATTTCAAACCGCAAGTTCCAGCACTTTATCTTTTCCAGAGATTACGACTTCTACTAAATCAATAGATAAGCAAGCTTCAACAGCTTCATATAAATTGGATATTAGTTCTTCAAAAGTATCCCCTTGAGTGGCACAGCCTAGAATTGCTGGAACTTCAGCCCAATAGCCACCTTCTTCGGCCTCATGAATGATCACTTTAAGTTTCATAATTTTACTCCACGTTGTTTCTTGGAAGATTCTTTTACCAATGTCGGCTACCCACTTAAGTCGGGACAGTTTAAAGGTAACTCACAAAATAAATAACCCCATCCTATCGTTTCCACGCTCCGGCGTGGGAATGCGGACAGTGACGCTCCCGCGTCACGCAACGCTGGAGCGTTGCCGGATGAATTCCCACGCTGGAGCGTGGGAACTAGGCGTATCTTGGGAGGATATTTTCTGCGTGCTGCCAAAGTTAAGCCTTGCGGGCTTGTCCCGCCTTAAGTGGGTCGCCAACTTTTCATACGAACTTACCCTAATTAAGCAATTTATCATAGTCGGCATGGCTGCCAATCCAAAACCACTGCACACCTAAATCAATTGGAACGCCAAGGGCGCGATATCCTAAGCTGACGCGAACGCTACGAAATGCTCCATTTTTAACGGACTTGAATTGCAACGAGGGATGTTGCGGGTTCTGTTTGAGCAGTTCATAGCTATCGCGTGCTTGTTGCTGAATATTAGCAGGCAAAGCGTCAAAATGTTGCCAGAATTTTGAAGAGGTAAAATGCTTCAAAGCTCACGCGCCGTGCCATTTGTATATTCAGCCAGCGCTTCAGCAGCCAGCGCGTCCAGTTTGCCCGCGCCGGCATCGGCTTCAATCTGGGCATCCCAGGCAGTTTCATCAAATTGAGCAAACCAGCGGCGGAACTCAGCTAAATCGTGTTCAGGTAGCTGCTGGACAGCCTGTTCAATTGCCAGAATAGAAGTCATAAATTACTCCAAAATGTTTTTATTAACGGATGGTAATTTTGGCTACCCACGTAAACCGGGACAAGCCGTAAGGCTTAACCGTAAGCCCTGAGTTTGTCGAAGGGTCGTTCATGGTTCGACAGGGTCACCACGAACAGCTTAACTTTAAACTGTCCGGCCTTACGTGGGTAGCCAAGTTATTTTCATTTCATATCCTGGCTTTTTCTTCGTGTCCTTCGTGCCTTCGTGGAGATATTACTCTTAAGTTGTTGTGCCTTAATGAATCCCCAGTTTCTTTTCCAGATAATGGATGTTTTGTTGGCCTATTCCAAAAGCGCTGTCATTCATAATATCCTGCTGTAGCGGGATATTGGTTTTAATACCGTCTATGATAATTTCGCTGAGTGCGGTATTCATGCGGGCTATGGCGCTTTTACGATCCTCGCCATGAGCAATCAGTTTACCTATCATTGAATCATAATAAGGCGGCACTTTATAGCCATTGTAAATGTGCGTTTCGCAGCGAATACCAGGGCCTCCGGGCATGTGAAACTGGTCAATGGTGCCGGGGCAGGGCATAAAAGTTTTGGGATCTTCGGCATTTAAACGACACTCAATGGCATGACCGGTAATTTTGACCTGATCCTGAGTGATGGATAACCGTTCCCCTGCGGCAATGCGCAGTTGCTCTTTAACAATATCAAAGCCGGTTATCATTTCTGTAACGGGATGCTCGACCTGAACGCGGGTGTTCATTTCAATAAAAAAGAATTCACCTTTCTCATATAAAAATTCAAACGTACCCGCACCCAAATAACCAATATCAATACAGGCTTTTGCACAACGCTCACCGATGGTTTTGCGCTGTAACTCTGTGATGCCTGGTGCTGGCGCTTCTTCAACCACTTTTTGATGGCGACGTTGCATGGAACAATCACGCTCACCTAAATGGATGGCATTGCCGAAGGAATCCGCCATGACCTGGAATTCGATATGACGCGGATCTTCCAGAAATTTTTCCATGTAAACCGTCGGATTGCCAAAAGCACTGCCCGCCTCAGCTTTAGTCATGGCGATAGCATTGATCAGGGCTGATTCGGTATGAACGGTTCGCATACCTCTGCCACCACCGCCACCAGCGGCTTTGATAATAACCGGATAACCAATTTCGTGGGCTATTTTAAGGTTTTTCTTGTCATTGTCCGACAACGGATCGTTATTGCCGGGGACACAAGGAATGCCGGCAGCCATCATGGCGTTTTTGGCAGAAATTTTGTCACCCATCATGCGGATGGTTTCTGCATTGGGGCCAATAAAAACAAAACCGCTTTGTTTTACTTTTTCAGAAAAATCAGCATTTTCAGACAGGAAGCCGTAACCGGGATGAATCGCTTCTGCATCGGTCACTTCAGCCGCGCTGATAATGGCGGGAATGTTTAAGTAGCTGTCAGCAGAGGCCGCAGGACCAATGCACACAGACTCATCAGCCAGTCGTACATGTTTGAGATCACGGTCAGCTTCAGAATGAACAGCAACCACTTTAACGCCTAATTCCCGACAGGCGCGTAAAATACGCAATGCTATTTCGCCACGATTGGCGATAACTATTTTATCGAACATAAGTGTCGCCCGTTTTCCGTGTTATTCAATGATGAATAAGGGTTGGCCATATTCGACCGGTTCAGCGTTCTCAACCAGAATTTGAGTCACAACGCCGCTTTTATCGGCTTCAATCTGATTAAGGATTTTCATCGCCTCAATGATGCACAAGGTATCGCCGGCCAAAACCGCTTGTCCAACTTCTACAAAAACTTTTGTACCGGGTGATGCCGAGCGGTAAAACGTGCCGACCATAGGCGACTTAACCACATGGCCGGTTATTTTTTCTTCGACAGGTGCAGCGGTAACCACTGCCGCCGCTTGCACGGCAGGAGCCGGTGCATAATTTACCTGCGCAGGCGCGGGAGAATAACGGCTAATGCGGATAGATTCTTCGCCCTCTTTAATTTCGAGTTCGGCGATGTCGGATTCTTCGATAATTTCGATGAGTTTTTTTATTTTTCTAATATCCATTGCTTATGGTCTCTCGGTTAATATCTGATGTGCGGCTTGTAAGGCCAGTTCGTATCCGGTGGCTCCTAATCCAGAGATAACGCCGACGGCAATATCTGAAAAGTAGGAATGTTTTCTAAAAGGTTCGCGTGCGTGGACGTTTGATAAATGAACCTCTATAAAAGGAATCCTGGTTGCCAGGAGGGCATCGCGGATGGCAACACTGGTATGGGTAAACGCAGCCGGATTAATAATGATGAAATCAACGCCGGTTTCGTAAGCCCGATGTATCAATTCAACAATTTGATGTTCGGCATTATTTTGATGAAAATCGAGTTTATGGTTTAACTCTGCCGCCTTTTTTTCCATCAACTGACGTATGTCAGCGAGGGTTTTATTGCCATAATGGCCGGGCTCACGAATACCCAGTAAGTTTAAATTCGGGCCATTTAAAACGCTAATAGTCGCCATTTATGAGTATTTGAGTCGAGTTAAAAGTATAACAGCCGGTAATTTTACCGTGTTTGGACGTTTTGTCCAGATATTATGCTTTTAACAAAAGATAGCAACAGGATGACAGTTGTTTGAAGTCGATGCTTAATTTTACACTATTTTAAGTCCCCCCGAAGCGTAAAGTAGTTTGCAACCCTGTCACTCACGCTTTAAAATCTATTGAAGACTTTAAACGTTTCGATCGGGGTTGCAAACCGCGACCGGCATCGTTAACAATAAAATCATAGACAATAGTTGATCCTACTTAAACTTAACACATTATGACCCAGCAAACCGAAACTGTTTTAAACTACCACAATCGCACCAAGCACCGGACGGAGCGCTACGCCAAAGGCCCCGAATCGCTTGACTGGGACGATCAGCCCGATCAATTTCGGCACTTTTCCGGTTGTGAGATGGTAACCTTGCCTAAACCGGGAACAGATTTGGAACCGTTGTTTACCGATCTGGATACCCCGGAAATAATCCCGCCAAAACCACTAAACCTCGCAAATGCCGGTTTGTTGCTGGAACTGGCTTTTGGCTTGTCGGCCTGGAAACAATTCGGCCCCAGTCGCTGGGCCTTGCGTTGTAATCCTTCCAGTGGCAATCTGCATCCGACCGAAGCTTATCTAATTAGTACCGGCAATGATTTTATTCAACCTGGGGTTTACCATTATGTCAGTCACGACCATACGCTTGAACAACGTTGTCAGTTTTCCGACACGGTTCAAGCGTCCGCCTTGCTAATCGGCTTATCGTCAGTGCATTGGCGGGAAGCCTGGAAATACGGTGAAAGAGCTTTTCGTTATTGCCAGCATGATATAGGTCATGCCTTGGGCGCACTGCGTTACGCGGCAGCGACACTGGGTTGGTCAATTGAATTATTGGCTGAAGCCTCCGATGATGACATCGCCACGCTATTAGGGCTTAATCGTACCGATGATTTTAAAGTGCTGGAACATGAAGCTCCGGATATTATTTGTCGGATTACCCCCCATCCTGACGGCAAGCCATTGGATAGCAAGGCACTGATGGAATCTTCCCAAGCAGGCACTTGGTTTGGCAAAGCCGATAGCCTTCGCGCCTATCATTTATATAAATGGCCAATCATTGACGAAGTTACCATGGCCGCCAGCAAGCCACGAACGGTAGAACCGGACTGGCAAGCCGTCCGGCGACCGCCAAGGATGGCGGAAGTGTCGCAATCGGTAGGGAACCGGTGCGACCAACACACTATCAAGTCATCCTGCACGCAAACCGCCACGGCGATTATCCGTCAACGCCGCAGCGCCCAACAGTTTGACGGCAAAATGTCGCCACTCCCACAAAGCGACTTTTACCGGATGCTGGCGGCGGTGTTACCGACCACAGCCGCCTTTGAACACTGGCGATGGTCGCCTAAAATACACCTGTTTATTTTTGTGCATCGCGTTGAAGGTTTAGAACCCGGTTTATATGCGTTGCCAAGAGATCACGATGCTCTGGAAAAATTACAAGCCGCAACCCTAACTGATTTTGACTGGCAAAAAGTAACTGATCAATTACCGCTTTACCATCTGTATTCCGGGGACTTCAGGCTAACCGCCAAAAACCTTTCCTGCCATCAACCTATCGCCAGCGACAGTGCTTTTAGTTTGGGCATGGTCGCAGAATTCGGTGAAACCCTCGACACCACACCGTGGCAATACCGCCGTTTATTCTGGGAATGTGGCTTGATAGGCCAGGTGCTCTATCTGGAAGCAGAAGCCGCAGGCGTTCGCGGCACCGGAATTGGCTGTTATTTTGATGACAGCGTACATGAATTGTTAGGCTTTAAAGATCAACAATTTCAAAGCCTGTATCATTTTACCGTAGGCAAGCCGCTGGAAGATAATCGACTGGAAACCTTACCGGCTTATGGGCATTTAAAGTATGCTGGGTAGGGTTGGAATAGGCATTGAAAGGATTTTGTAAATATGAAGCATCCAAGCAAGTAGCCTTGATGTAACGTAGTGAATGGCTAAATTAAGCTTTATGTCGGGCTATGCTAACGTTACAACATACACATCGAAGACACCAAGTTCATGAAGAAAAACCAAAGAAAAATCTTCGTGTTCTTCGTGTCTTCGTGGTGAAATGTCTTAAGTTGATGTCTATGGAGCCATGCTAACGTTACAAAGCATCCAGTTTACGCGCATCACCCAGATTGCGCATTTGTCTGAGTATCCAGGATTGCCTTCTAAGGACATAACTTGAGGGGCGTGCAGCTTTCAGTCGCAGCGGATTGGGCAAGGTGGCTGCTAGCATGGCGGCTTGTGATCGGCTGAGGTTTTTTGCAGGAATGCCAAAGTAGTGTTGGCTGGCAGCTTCTATGCCAAATAAATGGTCACCAAATTCGGCAATATTCAGGTAAACCGCCACGATGCGTTCTTTACTCCAGATTATTTCAATTAATAACGTAAACCAGACTTCCAGACCTTTACGGATAAAACTTTTTGATGGTGTTAGAAACACGTTTTTGGCGACTTGCTGAGAAATGGTGCTGGCTCCTCTGAGTCGTCGTCCGCCATTGACGTAAGCGGTAACGGCGGAGCGGATGGCTTGTAAATCAAAGCCAAAATGTTGGTAAAACTGTTGGTCTTCTGAAGCAATAACCGCTGCCGCCGCATTGGGGGAAATGTTTCTTGCACTGACCCATTGATATTGAATGGGCTTAAATGATTGGTCGCCAATTAAATCTTCATAATGCCGATACAACATAAACGTGGTTGTTGGCAAAGGTAGCCAGCGGAAAAGATAAACCGCTATGACAGAGGAAGCGACAAAGAAAAGCAAGCTGTTTCGCAGTATGACACGGAGGGATAACGACCGGGTTGGACTGGTTTGTGGATGACGGTTTTTTTTGGTCAATTTGCAGAGGCTAGGGTTTGTTAATGTGGGCGGCTTTCTCGCCTTGGGCGAAGCGGCGTTTTGATACATGATAAATCCTTTGTATCAGCTTGAACACAAACTAATTGCCTGAAAAGACTTTTAACTCAATCTTCAAGTTTTTAATGCTTGATTTTGGTAAGACAGCTATAACAAGCAATGGGCGTAGGCCGAAATTAAGGCCACCCACATAGACATCAACTTAAGACATTTCACCACGAAGACACGAAGACACGAAGAACACGAAGATTTTTCTTTGGCTTTTCTTCGTGAACTTCGTGTCTTCGTGGTCTGTAATATCTTTAAGTTGATGCATATGGGCCGGAATAAGTACAGTGTGCCGGAAGCGCTTATTCTCGCTTGCGCTTGAAAAGCCTTATTCCGGCCTACGCCGTTTTTGGTGCTTAATTTTTATATTGAGTAAGGAAAGTCAGCCATAACAAGCATTAATTGCCCTTCGACAGGAAAGCATCATTTTACGTTCTTGGTGAGCCCCTCGTCTCTGCTCAGGAGAGCCTTGTCGAACCATTCGCCCGGATATTGTTGCCCAGTATCATTGACGAGGTCTTGAGTTTGCCAGCCGCCGCCCAAGGCTTTGTATAGGGCAACCAGATCGGTGGACAGTTGGGCTTCACTATCGACCAGATTGCGTTGTGTTTGAAAAAGCGCCTGCTGGGTTTGGAGTACATCCAGAAACATCGTTAAACCGTTACTATAGCGTTCATCAGCCATTTCAACGGCCAACCGGCTTGCGGCTACGGCTTGTGCAAGCGATTGGTGACGGTGTTGTTCATTGCTATAGGCAACCAGTGCATCTTCGACTTCTTTAAAGGCATTTAAAACCGTGGCCTGATAGGCGAGGAAAGCCAGGTCAAATTGGGCATTTTTGCTTTTGATATTGGCGTTTATGCGTCCCCAATTTAAAATGGGCAAGGTTAATGATGAGGCGGCAGACCACGATTTACCCAAGGGGGTAATGTCGGTGATGGTTGTATTTTGCAGCCCTAAAAATGCTGACAGGTTGACTCTGGGATAGAGTTCGGCAGTGGCAACGCCCACATTGGCGTTTGCCTCGGCAATTTTTCGTTCGGCATAACGAATATCGGGTCTGCGTAATAACAGTTCAGAGGGGAGCACGGCTATGGCTATCGCAGGCATTGCCGGAATTGAGCCTGGATTATCAAGCCGAGCGGCAAGTGCGTTGGGTTCGCGACCCAGTAATACGCTGAGCGAATGGATGGATTGGTTAACAACGGTTTGATACACGGGCATAAACGCCTCGGTAGTCGCAACCTGGGATTGGGCTTGCGCCACTTCCAACATACTTGCAAAACCGGCTTTTTGGCGTATTTGAGTTAGCTCCGCCGTTTCCTGTTGAGAATATAAATTATCACGCGTGATGGCGATTAGTTGTTGGTTGGTGCGTAACTGGATGTAGTTACTGGCCACTTCACCCAGCAGGGTAATCAGGACATTTCGGCTATTTTCAATCTCGCTGTCAACATGAGCATCAGCGGCTTCTATGGCACGTCTTACGCCACCAAAGAAATCCAGTTCCCATTGTGCATCAAAGCCCGATTGAAAAATGTTGATGAGTTGATTACCGATACCAGAGCCGCCACTGGTAGCCGGTGCGCCGCCTGTTTGAGAGGTCGCGTTTGAATTGTTGAAGCGTCGACTGAGATTACTTTTTCCGGTTATAGCGGGCAAACCGGCGGTAATGGTGACCCAGCGTTGGGCGCGTGCCTCTTTAACCCGCACCAAAGCTTGCTTTAAATCCAAGTTGGCAGCAATGGCATCGGTGATGAGCCGGTTGAGAATGGGATCATTGAAGCTTTTCCACCATTGTTCCGGTGGCAGCAATTCTTTATGACTACCCTTTGCTTCAGGATGCGGGTCTTGGGTTGCCTCAGTCCATTGTTTGGGAGTGGCTAGCTCAGGGCGTTTGTAGTCAGGCCCTACGGTACAGGCCGACGCCAACAGGCTTAAAGATAACGCGAGGGTACGACGTTTCATAAAGCCGGCCCTTTAGCGTTCGGGGGCTGTGCTGAATCCTGGTTGGGCGAGTAGTCTTGCGCTTCAATAAATACGTCCATCTGTTGACCCACATAAATGGGTAGCAGCTTTCGGTCAAAGCGGTAAAGTGCTTGTAATACACGGGTATCAACCCGTTCGTTACTGTCGCCGGTCAAGGATTTTTTAGGGACAACATAAGGTTCTACATAAGCCAGGTTTAGGTCGACTTTGAAGTTTCGATTGCCGCGCAGAAAAGCCACTGCCTTGCTGTTTTTGTCGAACCGCCAGGCATCATTTTCGTCTATATCAACCCGAACATGCAGCTTATCCAAATTGCCCAGCACCAGTAACGGGACACTTAAAAATCCGGCTTGGGCAAATTCACCGGGTCGAATATTGACTTGTAACACTTCACCGGCTACCGGAGCGCGAACGATGAGTCGGCTTAACGTGGTTTCAGTATCGGCCAGGCTGGCTTGGGCTTGCTGCACTAAAGCCAAGGCGCTTTCCAGTCTGGCTTGGGTGATTAGCATGGCGTTGCGTCGTCTAAGCAGTTCTTCTGCGCTAATGGCACGTCGGTCGGTAACCGCTTCAGCTAAATCACTTAAGGATTTTGCATCACTGTAAGTCGCTTTTGCGATAGTAACGTCGGCTTTGGCTTTGGCAAGGTCTGCCAGCTTTATCGCCAAGGTTGCCCGGGTATCGCGTTCATCCAGATAAAAAAGCGGCGTATCCGCCTTAACTTGATCACCCACCTTAACCGTTACGGTTTTAACAATTCCAGGCAAAGGCGTGCCAATAGCGATATTTTGGCTTTGCGCTTCGATAATGCCAGCACCGGCAATAAACGCTTTAAAGGGAGCCGAAGCCGGTTCTGTAAACGGTATTGCAATCGGTGTCGGTTGGTTGCTGCGGATTACCGTGTAAGCGGCAAACGCAAATCCAACGATTGCCAGTAAGGGGAGGGTGTATTTGATTTGCATATTTAAGGTTAAAGTTTCAAGGTGTGCAAGATGCAAAGTTCAAAGTGTAAGGTTCAAGGCTAAGGGCGAAAGGTAAAAGGCAAAAGGTAAAGGGCAAAAGGTAAAGGGCAAAGGTGCAAGGCAAAGGTTCAAAGTAAAGGTTCAAAGTAAAGGGCAAAGGGCATATTGTTTTCACCTTTCACCTTTCGCCTTTCGCCTTTCGCCTTTCGCCTTTCGCCTTTCACCTTTCACCTTTCGCCTTTAACCTTGCTCCCTTTCACCTTGCATAACCTTTCACCTCAACAATATGCCCGTCGTCCATTTCGGCAATGCGGTCTGCGAAGTCAAAAATACGCGCGTCATGGGTCACAATGACTAAAGTACGGTCTTTGTGTAAAGCAACGTCTTTGAGTAATTTCATGACATTGCGTCCGGTTTCATGATCCAGTGCGCTGGTGGGTTCATCACAGACGACAAGTCGTGGGTTATGCACCAAGGCGCGGGCAATGGCGACACGTTGCTGCTGTCCGCCGGAAAGTTGTGACGGCAAGGATTTCCATCGCGCACCCAAGCCTACTTGTTCCAGTAGCGTTATGGCTTTACGCTCGGCTTCGGCGCGTTTCATGCCATTAATAATAAGCGGAATGGATACATTTTCTGCGGCATTGAGTGAAGGCAACAGATTAAACGCCTGAAACACAAAGCCGATGTTTTTTGCCCTGAAATTTAATTTGTCCTTGCTGCGCATCGCCAATAAATTTTCGCCGAACAATTCACAAAGCCCTTCATCCTGATCAAGAATACCGGCGATCACTGAAATAAGAGTGGTCTTGCCGCAACCGGAGGGGCCGACCAGCATCATCAGTTGGCCGGCAATAATGTCCAGATTGATACCGTTAAGCGCGGTTACTTTTTGCCCTCCGGTATCATAAACCTTGACCACATTTTGGCAGCGCACGGCTAGGTTCATGATTTATCCTTTAAACACAATGGCAGGTTCCAGTCGAATCACTCTGATTATGCTGATAATGGCGGCAAAGGCGCAGATCAGACTGATTCCCGCACCGCTGAACAGCAACAGTTGCCAGGGGAATTTGAAAGCCAGAATGGTATGGCGCATGGCGAAACCAAACAATGCAGTTAGACCTACGCCTAAACCATAACCGATGCTGCCGACCAGAACTGCTTGTAATAAAATCATGCGCAGCAAAATCCAGTTGCTGGTGCCCATGGCTTTTAGGACGCCGAATTGCATTATATTTCCCAACGTGAAATTATAAAAAGTCTGGCCGGCAATAGCCGCTCCGACAATAAATCCCAACAGAACTGACGTACCGAAATTAATCGGAATGCCGGTATTGTGCATAAAATATTCGTAGGTTAGGGTTTTAAAATCTGCCTGTGTATAAGCGGCCAGGCCGGTTGAATCACGGATGCGGCGCGTCAATTCGACAAGGTCTTGGCCTTTTTTGGCTTTTACCAAAACAAACGACAACAGCTTACGCTCCTTGGGCGCGTAACTTTTGGCGCGGGAATAGGTGGTGTAGATGACCGGTTGGGATTGAAAGGTGCGCGTGACTTTGGCAATGCCGACAACAATCGCACGCCGGTCATTTAACTCCAAGCTATCGCCTATTTTGAGTGGAACGGGTTTGCCGCCGGGTATGAGTGCAGGCTTTCCCAGTTTTTCGCTGGCTCCGTCAATATCAACGATAACGCTATCGCTGCGACGCAAATCATCAATTTTTCCTTCCAGCATGACCGGTGGACCACCGATTAAAGTCGCATCATCCAGACCCACCACATTACAGGTTTGAAAAGTGCCATCGGTAAGACGTGCTTTTAGCAGTCCCTTATACAGCGGCATTGCCCATTCCACACCGGAAATACCCCGTACCCGATAAAGTTCCGTATCCTGCATAGGCTTGATGTCATCAACAAATTGTACTTTCGGATCAATGACCCAGATATCAGGCAAGCCGACATCCGTTACAAAGCTGTAAGTGCGTGACATGATGCCCAAAAAAATGGCGGGCTGCTGGGTCATGATTAACGAGGCAAACGTCAGTCCCATAACAATACCGATATATTTACCGGTATCGCCCATCAGCATTTTTAAGGCGATATGATTCATGGTGTGGTTTGCTCTTTTTGTAGGGTAAGGTAAGCCGGCTCAGGGCGGCCAGAGAAAATTGTGTTATATGTTCCGCGCTGGCTTGTATGGCCGCTGCATCCGTAGTCAAATCAGGATACAGACGGTCAATGATCGAGCGTGAGTGTTTAAACATAAGGCACTGACCCAAAATACTCGGCAGACAACGCTGGACAACCACTTTATCAACAGGCTCTTTGATGATTTGTCGGATAATGTCTTCAAGCAGCGCAATTTGCGGAACGATGGCTGTTTCCATCATATCATCCAAGGCATTGGTGGGGGCGGCAATTTCGCGGGTAATCAGAGTAGTTTATCGATGCCACGTTAATATTGGCTCTGGAGAGCTGCCCACTTAAATCGGGACAGATGAAGGGATGGTCTCTGTAAAATCGTCGCGCATTAAATGGATAGCTTATTATCGTTCGATATTACGTTAAAAAGTAATAATAATCTATAACTGAATTGTATCGCTGTGTATCAAAGCGCGATAATTTGTTATCGGTTGCTCATCGTCAAAAGTGCCACGCTTTAGGTTTGGACAGCATCTTTTCGTTGCCCAACATTTAACGGTCAAAATCAAAATATCGAGAGATTTTCTCAATGCCGTTCGTGCGTTCCAACGCGAAAATGTAGAGTACGAAAAGATGTGCCAGAACTTACTTGGCTTTTTTAACGTATACCCGCATAAGTTTGTTGGCGGGTATTTATTGCATTTGGGCAGGGAAGTTATCTACGGCGGACATGGGTTCGGGAGCAGGAGCGGTATCTTTTATGTCCGGGGCTGCATTTTCTAAAACAGGTTCAGGAATAGCGCCCGGTGAACCATTGGGTATAACGCTTGATCCGGCATCTTTGGTTTTTAGCAGATTTTTTACATCAGGTCCAAGTGCTACAGAAAAATCCGTTGATGCGATAACATGCTTGGTAAATCTATCGACAGCACGCAGAGACACGTAGGCATTTTGCTTTCCTGGTGCGTATACGCCACCTACCATAACGGCGGCGTTATATTTTCTAAGTGTAGCCTTGTCTTCATCAGACAGTTTTAATTCGCCGTCTTCTTCCATCATAAAAAGATCAATAGGCAGATCAAGGGCGATGATTTGATAGCCTGAATTATGCAAAGACGTAGCGATCTGACCTGAAATTATGCGGCCGAATGATGAGGTCTCGTTGGGATTCTTTTTAACATTAAGTAGTGTGCTAACTATAATCAGCGAATCTTTGGGTATTTTTTTGACAAGCTCGTTTTTAATTTCATCGGTCGCGTCATAACTCGCTTCTATCAGATCGGTATTGAGGTAGGATTGAGTTTTGAAGAAACGAAAAGTTGAGGCGCAGCCGCTTAATGTGGCTATTAATAGAACTGGAATAAGGACGGTAGCTTTTTTTAACATGGTATATTTCCTTCAGTATGGATTACTAAGAGCAGTGTTTTAAGCTGTTGCCTTAGATGCTTTTCTATATGAAAAATAACGAGGTGTGAATACCAATAAAGACTAGTCTATCCGGGAATGAGTGACAAGGAAGGTGCTTGATTTTTTTAAGATTAACAGTCTTTTTAGTTTATAAAAAGAGTTATCAATTTAAAACGGGGCAGATAAATAAATCCGGTCTACCGAAGTTAGACGTTGCAGGTTTATAAAACCTGCAGCGTCTGCCCCGTGTTAATATTATTCAAGTAAGGTTCTTGGTAGCTCGGCTATCTCAAAAAAAATTAAATATAAAGTGCGGCCATGCGCCGCCAATAATAGCCACTATGCGCTCTGTCGTCCCAAAGCAAGAGTTGGTGATGGATGTCTTTTTGCCACAATATTGAGCTTAAGTGTTCATTATTGGGTAAAAAAGGATCTTCTTTGCCAATGACCAGGGTAATATCCATTTCCTTTAGTTTGTTTAAGCGCCAGGAACAGTCCAGGTTGGGTAAGAAATGGCTGGGGGTATGAAAATAAATATCTTCATTATAAAAACCATCGAATAGATCATTAAAAAACTCTACATTCAGGGTAAGATCATAACGACCCGAGAAGGCAACCAGCTTTTTAAAAAACTGGGGGTAACGAAATGCAATGTTGGTGGCATGAAAGGCACCCAGACTTAAACCATGGGAAATGACACATTCATGTTGATTTTTGCCGTCCATAAAAGGTAATACTTCGTTTAGAATGTATTCTTCATAGTCTATATGGCGCTGGATACGTCCATGAGGATGTGCCCAGTCACAGTAAAAACTTTCAGCATCGATACTATCGATACAATAGAGCTGTAGCCAGCCTTGTTCTATTTTGTGCTTTAAAGCGTGGACTAATCCTAATTTTTCATACTCATAAAATCGTCCCAAGCGAGAAGGAAAAACCAACACCTTGGCACCGGCATGACCAAACACCAGTAATTCCATATCGCGCTGCAGTCGATCGCTCCACCATTTGTGATACTCACGATTCATTGATGTCTCCTGTGTTTAGGGGGTGTTGGGTGTTCGCTAAGTGATGCAAAAAAAGCATCCAGTTGATTAAGAAGTTCGTACTCTTGCTGTGTTTGTGCCGGGTAGTTGTGATGCCCTGCCTCCAGGATAAACAGTTGCTTTTCATGGGGTAATGCGTTGTAGATTGCAAACTGTCCGGGGGGGGCGACACAGGGATCAAATGTTGCACAAGCACAATGCATGGGTTGGGTAATGCGCTTTGCTGCCAAGGCGGCGTCGTAATAGCGCAAAACGGAGAGTGTTTGTTTTTTGTGGTATTTATAATATTCTTGTACGCTTTTTGCGCTGCCGATGGTGGCCAGTTTTAAGCGTAACGGGTGATGACCAAAGGTGGGTACATTGAGGTGGCCTTTACTGATACGCGATTCCCACGCCAGCGCCAACGCGCCAATACCGCCACCAAAACTGATGCCCAGATAGCCCAAATGTCCGCTTAGCTGAGGAAACAGGGACAGCATCGTACTGACTGCCAGCCATAAGTCATCAACACAACCCCCCAGAATATAGTGATCTTTCTGGTTAATATTGTGTAGTACATGCCAATAAGGCTCGGAAGAAATAGTCGGTTGGGCGCTAAGCGACAGACCCCGAAAACAGGGAAACAATAAAGCAGCATCTTTAAAGGGCAAGTGATAATCAGGCGCATCACGTCCCCCATAGCCGTGCCCGATAATAAAGCCACGTTTAATGACCCCGGAAGTCGGCACCGATAACCAGCCTCGAATAGGGCAGTTATCGGTAGAGGTGTAACTTATCTCAAATAAACGCCACCCCAACTTATCTTCGTTGATAATTTTTGTGTGGGGTTGCGGGTCAATAGTTAAGGCTTTTTGATAGCGCTGCTGCCAAAAGCAGTCAAAATCCTTCGGTTCTTTCGGCGTTTTTACCGCAAGCAACTGGTTAAGCGTGTATCCATAAGTTGGATCAAAACTGTAGTTAACGGTATCCATAAGCTTTTAGTTAGTATCTGATATTGATGGCGCACTCAAAACACAGTAATTTATAACACGTTAATCATGACAGAATTATTTATAAATTGAAAAAACTAAAAATTTTGGCATTACCATTAAAAAATAGAACACTGATGACACGGATTTGACGGATAGGCACGGATAAGAAAGGTTTTTAATCTCATGAAAATAGTAGTAGTGTGCGCATCGCGCACCATCATAGGTATCAAGTTAAGACATTTCACCACGAAGACACGAAGAGCACGAAGATTTTGCTTTTGTTTTTCTTCGTGAACTTCGTGAACTTCGTGAACTTCGTGTCTTCGTGGTGAATGAATATCTTTAAGTTGATGTGTATGGGGTGCGCATCGATCGCGCACCATTTTCATAGGCAAATCCGTTGAAATCCGTATCATCGGTGTCATCCGTGTTCTATGATCGAAGCCAACGTTAATAATAAACCCTGAATGATCGTTGTATTTGTTCAAACTCATAGAGGTAGGGTTGTGCTACCTGATAATTATTAACGACGACCAGCAGATCGTGAGAAAAAACGGAGGTGTTGTACCAGTTAAAGCTGCCTTCGATGACGATGGAGTCGTCGATAATACAATATTTGGAATGAATCGGTGAGTAAGGGACGGTATGATCATCTTGTCCATAGACCAAACCTACCGGAATACCGGCATCTTTTAGGCGTTGCACGGCGGGTAACAAGGGGCGGTTAAGTTCGTCCGCCATCGGTCGCGCTACACCAATTTTGCCTTGCCGGGCTAAATGTCCGTTAAAAAGAACATGCACATAAACGCCTCGGTTCCGGGCGTGTATCAAGGCATCGACGACGCTGTCATGATGATCTCCCAACAGGTCACCCATTAAAAACAAACACAGCTTGATGGAATGCCGTGCGTGGTGAATTTCAGCCAGGATGGCGTGATGCGGCCGGTAAGGTTTGCCGTTGAGCATCATCTGTCTGCCGAAGGTATAAAGCAGATTAAAATGGCTTAAGGGATTAATGCCGTATTTTTGATTGACCCCGCCGCGTTGACTCTGAAATATATTGTCCAGCAAGCGACAGACACCCTTGGAATGAAAAGTCATCCCCGATTCCCAGTTAGCCCACCAGCGATCGAAGGTGATATTAAATGAACCCAGTATGCAATCCTCATCGTTAAAAATAACAAATTTGGTGTGCATATCCGGCTCAACTTCAATGAGATGATGCTGGGGGGTGCAAAAGACGCCGACCAGTTCAACCCGGGCACGCTTTAGTCGGGCATAGTTATGGCTGTGGGTTAGGGTCATTTTGCGCCAGTCCACAATACACTGAACCAGGACACCCTGATGACTGGCATGAATCAAATGGTCAATAAAATCCCTGTCATCAATGCAGTCAACACTGACTTTGATGGTACACAGTCGACCAGGATTTTCCCACTTGCTGTGAATCACCTTATTGATATGATCATGGATAAAACGTTTGGGGTGATAAGGGTGGTATAGGTCGCCTTTGGTAAACTTGGGAATCAGGTTTAAGGATTCAAAATGATGATTATACCAATCAGCGTCACTCTGTAATTCGGCGGCATTTAATTCATAAGTTCGATAGGTATTAGGTGTGGCCCATTCACCGGTGATCTTTCGATTCTGCGGGTGGCCATCCTGCGCTTGCTGGCTATCCATGAAAATGTAGTCATTTTGCGAAGGGATAGAGTATTCATTCAGATGCACAATGAAAGAAAATTTGACGCAGCTAATCGCACCAAAGTCATTGGAAAACGGCAGTATATAAAAGTCGCGTGTACTGCGTTTGTGGCGATCCCATTGAACGTCAAAGGCATCGGTATCTACAATATATTTTTCGCAGACACCGTGATCACGATACACTTTAAGAATAACTTTTACATTGGCCTGAATGCCAAAGAATACATCAAATTCTATTTTTCCCCAGCGGACATCAAATTTTTCATTTAAATCATTGGCTCTTTGAAAATAGCCACCTAAATGTCCATGAACGGGCATGGCATAGTGCTCTGCTAGAGGCATATTATGTCCTTGTATAAGTTTAAGATTATATTGTTGTTGTGCATTTTTTTGGATGCTTTTAGGTCGTTTGGCAGGCGCTTAATACGACAAATTTACTTGGGTTCAAAAGTCATAAAATAACCACAGTGATCTGAAACCCGACCATAATCTTGTTCAGTAAATAATACCTTTCCTGAGGTGATTTGTAGGTCACTGGTCTTGTTCATAAAAATATAGTCAATACGATAATCATCGGCAAGGTAATCTTGCCAGTGGGGATCATTGACTTTAAAGATTTTCTCAAAGGCGTCATGGTCGTTGATGGCTAAAAACTGGTCTTCATATTCATGGCCATTCACTACCAAATTATAACCTTCGGTGCCTGCCGTGATATTAAAATCACCACACAGCAGGGTGCCAGTGACATCGTCGGTTTGGTTATCGGCAGCCCAGTTAACCAGGGTATTAAACTGCTCCGAAAAGCCGTCATCCCACCAACTTAGATGGGCCGAAAAAAAATTGATCAAGCCCAGATAATGTATATGCACTTGTGCCATAACCACTTTTCTGGAATGAATGCTGTCGGCACTATGGCTGTTTGAAACATACCTTGAATCCTGTTTTAACAGCGGGTATCGACTCAGGATGGCAACGCCTTCGCGGTATTTATCAAAACCCTTATGGGACCAATCGGTGTAAAGATGAAACGGGTGCTTAAGGCGCTCATTAATGATGTTGGCCGAATTGCTATTCCAGTCACCGTTGCCATCGTTCCACAGTTCAGCCACTTCCTGAAGACAGACAATATCAGTATCCAGCTCGTTAATCGCCTTGGCTATTTGTGAAAACTTATGGTCTTGATTGTCTTCCTGATAGCAGTGTAGATTTAAAATCATCACTTTGAGTGGTTCATGGCTCAGCGAGAAATTGTTGCCTTGGTTGTTGTCCCAAAAAACCTGGTCGCTGCCTTCACAGCTGATGGTGTATTGAAATTTAAACGCGTTATCTATGTTGAGTAATACTTTCCAAAGTTGCGTGCCGTATTGGTTTGGATTTCTGGCATTGCTGCCCGAGGTTTCATCCCAATAGTTGCGTTTAAAATGACAGGGTGTTTGCCGGGTGTTTTTCCAGTTGTCGGTTGTCCAATGCACCGTGACGGTTTCGGCCTGTACAGACTGGTTGACCGCTGCGGTAATCAGCACAAACTTTTGCTTGTCATGCAGTTGGGTGTCAAAGCCGATATTCAGAACCGGCTGCGTGGAGACGACTTTAATGCCGGAGTCTGCCTGGCTGGAATAATTCAGGCCATGATTGTTATCCCAATATTCATTACCCCAAGTTTGATAACGCAAGGCAAATTCAATATTACCCGGAAGCGATTTATCGGCGGCAAAACCAACGGTTGTCTCGGCTCGCCAGTATTCTTTATCATGGTTCAGGTTGCTGTGCCAGGTTGCCGGTAGCGTGTGCCACACACCGTCTTCGCCCGCCCAGATAACATCGATGGTCTTGTCAGGGCTTAGGTTTTCTACCTGCATAAAAAAACACAGCGTCTGTTGAAGAACCCTTTTTTTTCGGGATATTACATTTTCAACATACAGCAGTTGGATTTCATTCATCTGACGACTCCCTCTCTAAAATGCTATAACTATTCAGCCGTTAAAAAATAGAACACCGATGCCACGGATTTGACAGATAGACACGGATAAGTGTGAGCTTGGTTCCCACGCTCCAGCGTTGCGTGACACGGGAGCGTGGTTATTTATTGCGAGTTACCTAAGGAACGTACATGAAATAACTTGACTCTTTATATCCCTCACCCCAGC
Source organism: Methylococcaceae bacterium (assembly GCA_037130115.1). GTDB lineage: Bacteria > Pseudomonadota > Gammaproteobacteria > Methylococcales > Methylomonadaceae > Methylobacter_C. The sequence goes on along the minus strand of JBAXTQ010000009.1, from coordinate 10,615 downwards.
CCTCTCCCGGAGGGAGAGGGAGCAAGATGCCTCAGTTATTTCATGTACATCCCTAAGGTATTTTCAACCAAAAATAAAATCCGTTGAAATCCGTATAATCAGTGTCATCCGTGTTCTATTATCGAAACCAACCTCTATCGAGGGTGTTATAAAATAGGCATGTTTTTAATTAAAGGCTTTCGTATAACGCCAGATACTGCTCGGCACTGTGCTTCCAGGAAAAATCTTTTTTCATGGCATTAAGTTGCATTTTCTTCCAGGTTTCAGGGAGGTTGTATAAAATCAGGGTGCGTTTAATCGCTTCCAGTAAAGCGCCTGAACTGGCTTCGTTAAACACAATGCCGCTTGCTGTGTAGTTGGCCAATGTTTCCGGCAAGGTATCCGTCACGGTATCTGCCAAGCCGCCGGTTTTTCTGACGATGGGAATAGTGCCGTAACGTTGGCTGTACATTTGATTTAAACCGCAGGGTTCAAATCGTGAGGGCATCAAGAAAATATCCGCCCCCGCTTCAATAAGATGAGCCAATGCTTCATCATAACCAATCAATATGGCTATTTTGTCCGGGTATTCAAGCGCCAGTTTTTGTAGCTGTTTTTCAAAGCCTTTATCGCCATTGCCCAGCAATACAAATTGCATGTTCAGGTTAACCATCTCGGGAAGACATTCCAAAATCAGATCAATACCTTTTTGCTCCACCAGTCGACTAATGAGTCCAAAGAGGGGAATACGATCATTAACCGGAAGTGCAAATCGGGACTGTAGCGCAGACTTGTTAAAGTGCTTTTTATAGAGTGTTGTGGTGGTATAAGGCTGGGCAATCAAGGGGTCTGTTCCAGAATTCCATTGATCGAGATCAATACCGTTAAGGATGCCGCCTAAATATTCTTTGCGATGATCGAGCAGTCCTTCAAGACCATAACCAAATTCAGGTGTTTGAATTTCCAGGGCATAAGTCGGACTCACGGTGGTGATGTGATCGGCATAAATCAGTCCGCCTTTGATAAAAGACAGCATTTCATGAAACTCCAAGCCGGCTAGATGCCATAATTGGCTTGGCAAGTTTAATAAGGCCGCAGTGCCGGCAGGGAATAAACCTTGATAGGCCATGTTATGTATAGTGAACACGGTCGATGGCCGGTCGTGTTCCAGTGATAAAAAGGCGGGAACCAAACCACTTTGCCAATCGTTACAGTGAACAACGTCCGGCTTCCAGTCCTGATTAATTCTATCCATAGCCGCTTCTACGGCAATGCGACAAAACAAGCCAAAGCGTTCGGCATTATTGGGCCACGGCTCGCCTTTTTCATCGACATAAGGATTGCCCGGATAATTGTAATACGCCGGATAATCAATCAGCCAGACGATGACATTACTATCCGGCATACGGGTTTCAAGGATATTAATGTTCCGGTTATCAACCCGTACAGAGCAAAGAAAACGGACATTTTCAGTGGTTTTTAAGGCTTGATAATTAGGGATAATCAGTTTTATGTCGTTAGACAATTCAGCCAATGCTTTAGGCAAACTGCCACAAACATCAGCAAGACCTCCGGTTTTAATCAGAGGGTGAGCTTCGCTGGTAACAAAAAGAATTTTTTTCATAGATGATTTAAGAGCAGGTGTAAGGTACAAGGTACAAGGTACACGATACAAGTTACAAGGTACACGATACAAGGCACAAGGCACAAGGTACAAGGTACAAGGTACAAGGTACAAGGTACAAGGGCAAGGAGGTACAAGGTAATCACTCTTAGCCTTTAGCCTTTAACCTTGCACCTTTAACCTTGCACCTTATAACCTTTCCCCTAACTTATAGTTTTAAAATCAAAGCGCCCAAAGGTGGCAAACTAAGGTTAATGGAATGCGGATGATTCATCCACGGCACCGGCTCTGATGTTACGGCAACATTACCCATGTTGCTGCCATCGTAATAAGTGGAATCTGAATTAAAAATTTCACTATAAGTACCGGCTTCAGGTACGCCGAGTCGATAATTTTCCCTTGGAACAGGCGTGAAATTAAGCACGATAATTAACTCTTCCAGGGTATTTTTACGACGGTAACTGATAATGGACTGCTCAACGTCATGACAATCAATCCATTCAAAACCATGATGATCAAAATCATGACTAAATAAAGCCGGATGGGTTTTGTACAAGTGATTAAGATCTTTAACCAAGGTTTGAACGCCTTGGTGATGAGGGTAATCCAGCACATACCAATCCAAATCTTTATTGGCATTCCATTCTGTACCCTGTCCAAACTCACAGCCCATAAACAACAGTTTTTTACCCGGATAGGTAAACATAAAGGTGTATAACAGTCGTAAATTAGCAAAGCGCTGCCATTCATCCCCCGGCATTCTGTTAAGTAATGAACCTTTTCCATGCACCACTTCATCATGCGAAAAAGGCAGGGTGAAGTTTTCCGTAAAGGCATAGAGCATACCAAAAGTCAGTTGATCATGGTGGTACTTACGATGGATGGGTTCCTCGCCCATGTACGACAGTACGTCATGCATCCAGCCCATATTCCATTTCATCGAAAAGCCCAAGCCACCAGTCCAGGTCGGACGGGTCACTTGAGGCCAGGAAGTCGATTCTTCAGCCATCATCACGGTACCCGGATGCAGATCATGGGTGACGGTGTTCAGTTCTCTAAAGAAATCGATCGCTTCCAGATTCTCGTTGCCGCCATACATGTTGGGAATCCAGTCATTATCTTCGCGGGAATAATCCAGATAAAGCATGGAAGCTACCGCATCGACCCGCAAGCCATCAAGGTGGAATTCTTCCAACCAGAAGTTCGCGCTGGCCAATAAAAAGTTTTTAACTTCATTGCGTCCATAGTTATAGATCAACGTACCCCAGTCACGGTGTTCGCCTTTACGTGGATCTTCATGCTCATACAGTGCGCTGCCATCAAAACGGGCCAGGGCAAATGCATCTTTAGGAAAATGGGCGGGCACCCAATCCAGAATAATACCAATGCCGTTTTGGTGGCAAATATCAACAAAATAGCGAAAATCATCAGGTGAACCGTGACGACTGGTTGGCGCAAAGTAGCCGGTGGTTTGATAACCCCATGAACCATCGAACGGATGTTCGGTAATCGGCAATAATTCAATATGGGTAAAGCCCAACTGTTTAACATAGTTAACCAGTTCGACCGCGAGTGCGCGGTAGGAGAGGAAATTGCCCTGGTTATCACGTCGCCATGAGCCCAAATGGACTTCGTAGATAGACATGGGTTCGTGCAGCCAATCGTGTTTGACGCGTTGAGTCATCCATTGCTTGTCCTGCCAGGTATAACTTTTTTGCTTGACCACAATGGACGAGGTGTTGGGACGAAATTCAAATTGCTGCCCGTAAGGATCTGTTTTTAATAGAACCTCGTTGGTATTGCGATTTAATATTTCAAACTTGTATAAGCAGCCGGTCTGTAAACCGGGCACAAATATTTCCCAAATACCGCTACCACCCAAGCTACGCATGGGGTTGCAACGACCATCCCAGCGATTAAAGTCACCCACCACACTCACTCTGCCTGCATTGGGAGCCCACAAGCTAAATAAAACGCCATCAATGCCATCAACGCTATGCAGGTGTCCACCCATTTTTTGGTAAATATGCCAATGTTTACCTTCACCGAACAAATGTTGGTCAAATTCAGGAAATTGGGTGCCAAAGTCATAAGGGTCATAGCCCTCGTGGGTGTAACCGTTTTTGTCTACCCACGTTAATTTATAGTGTTGCGGCAGTTCTCCTTCTTTGGCGAAATATTCGAAAAAATCCGAACCGGGTATCCGATTTAAGGCCGGTCCTTTATCACTGAAGCTTACCGTTTCTGCATAAGGCAAATAAACGTTAACCTGGACTTGGTTGTTTTTGATATGTCGACCCAAAACTGAAAAAGGATCATGGTGTTTCGCTTCGCTAATTTTTTGTAAATCGGGATCCAGCTTGTTCTCTTCTATTTTTACTGCTATGGTTTTTATAGGGTTGGAAACTGGAACATTAATTTTTACTTTTTCTTTTTCTTTTACCTTCGGTTTTACGATTTTCTTGGGACTGGATACGGGTATGCTTGATGCCGGTTTTTTATCAATAATTTTTGTGGCGTCAGAGTCAGTCGTATTTATTTCCGGTTTTACCGGAGTCGTTTTTTTTGGATCAGAGTCAATTGTGTTATCAGAACGCTTTATCACTTTGAATGGCCTCGGTGTAGTAGTAGAATAAAAGTTAGTTGAATCTTACCAAAATAACAAACAATTGTAATATCTAATCAACATGGAGATGAAAAATGTCAGTGTCAAGCAATCAAAAGCATGATCATAATGTCGGTCATTTAACCCGTAATACAATCGCATTAATATTAGCTGGTGGCCGAGGCTCGCGGTTGATGAACATGACAGATTGGCGTGCCAAGCCCGCAGTTCCCTTCGGTGGCAAGTTTCGCATTATTGATTTTCCGTTATCGAATTGTGTCAATTCCGGTATTCGTAAAATTGGCATTTTGACGCAATATAAGTCGGATTCCCTTATTCGCCATATCCAGCAAGGCTGGGGATTTTTACGCGGCGAGTTTGGCGAGTATGTAGATTTAATGCCCGCACAACAACGACACGACGAAGATTCTTGGTATAAAGGCACCGCTGACGCTATTTTTCAAAACATCGACATTCTCCGCAGTCGCAATCCCGAACACATTTTGGTGTTGGCCGGTGACCACATTTACAAAATGGATTATGGCGCAATGCTGGCTGACCATGTTGAAAAAAATGCCGATTTAACCATTGGTTGTTTGGAAGTATCACTGGAAGAAGCATCCGCCTTTGGGGTGATGGATGTTGATGAAAATCGTCGCGTTAAAGCGTTTGTAGAAAAACCTGAGCACCCACCGGTCATGCCGGGTAGAACCGATACCGCTTTGGCGTCCATGGGCATTTATATTTTTAATGCCGGTTTTCTTTTTGAACAATTGCTTAAAGATGCCGACACTAAAGGCTCGACCAATGACTTTGGCAAAGATATTATTCCGGCCGTTATTGATAAATACATTGTTAATGCCTATCCATTTTTAGACCTGCAAACCGGCGACCAAAGTTACTGGCGTGACGTAGGTACTATTGACGCTTACTGGGCGGCCAACATGGAGTTAATCGGTGTAAATCCGGGTTTAAATTTATATGACAATACCTGGCCAATATGGACTAACCAGGAACAAACCCCGCCTGCCAAATTTGTTTTTGATGATGATGAACGACGTGGGCAAGCGGTTGACTCGATGGTTTCAGGCGGCTGCGTTATTTCCGGAGCAAAAATCAGGCATTCCTTGTTGTTCTCAAATGTCCGTGTTAACTCGTTTACTACAGTGCAAGACTCTATCGTGTTGCCTCAAGTTAATATTGCGCGTCATTGCCGTATTACCAAAGCGATTATAGAAAAAGGCTGTGAAGTTCCGGAAGGCACTATTATTGGCGAAAACAGGGCAGACGACGAAAGACGGTTTTTTGTCAGCCCCGGCGGCGTTGTTTTAGTGACACCCGATATGCTGGGACAAAAATTGCATTACGTCCGATAACCCGCAATGACCGGATGGGTGGAGCGCCATGCAAAACCCGTCCGGGGTTCCATCGCCTAAGGAATGTGCATGAAATAACTTCGGCATCTTGCTCCCTCTCCCTCTGGGAGAGGGCTGGGGTGAGGGAATATAAATGGTCAAGTTATTTCATGCACGTTCCTAAGCGGCGCGTTTAAAAAAATCCCTACCCTGCATAACGCTAATTGGCGAGAATAGAAAACTATGTCCGACAAAAAAAAGTTGAAAGTAGTCTTGTGCTGGCACATGCATCAGCCGGAGTATCGGGATTTACAAACCGGAGAATTTAAGTTGCCTTGGACCTATCTTCATGTCATTAAAGACTATGTCGATATGGTTGCTCATTTGGAAGCTGTGCCGGAGGCTAAGGCTGTCATTAATTTTGCGCCGATTTTACTGGAACAAATTGAAGAATATGCCAACCAGGTCAATAGTTATTTAAATAACGGGGCTGCCATCAGGGATCCTCTGTTGGCGGCTTTGGTTGCCTCAACGGTTTCAGAAGATACAGAAGATCGTTGGCAGTTGGTAAAAGACTGTTTGCGGGCCAATAGGGACAGGCAAATCAACCGCTATCCGGCCTTTAAAAAATTGGTTGAAATGACCGAGTGGCTTGAGCAGCATTACGATTCTTTGTGCTATATCAATGCGCAGTTTATTAATGATTTACTGGTCTGGTATCATCTGGCATGGATGGGGGAAACGGTAAAGCTTTCCGATAGCCGGGTAAAATATTTAATAGAAAAAGGTTCAGGTTATAGTCTGCGTGATCGGGTTGAAATCGTGCAGATTATAGGCGAGTTGCTGTCAAATGTACTTCGCCGCTATAAGGTATTAGCCAGAAAAGGCCAAATTGAGCTTTCGGTAACCCCTTATGCGCACCCTATTATGCCACTGTTGCTGGACTTGAATACAACACGCGAGGCAATGCCCGATGCGCCTTTGCCGGAGATGGCCTCTTATCCGGGCGGAGAAGAGCGGGTGCGATGGCATCTTGAAAAAGGTGTGCAGACCTTTAAGCGGTTTTTTGGCGCTAAACCCAAAGGCTGTTGGCCATCAGAAGGCAGTATCAGTCAAGAGACCCTGAAAATACTGAGTGATTTTGGTTTTAATTGGACGGCAAGTGGCGGCACGGTTCTGCATAATAGTTTACACTTGTCTGAAGATAATGAATTAACAAGCATACATCATCCGTTTAAATTAAAAAAAACCAAAATAGCCTGTTTTTTTAGGGATGATGGTTTATCTGATCTTATTGGTTTTGAATATTCAAAATGGCACGCGGATGATGCCGTTGGCGATTTTATTCAACACCTGGAAAATATTGCAGCCCACGAACCCGGAGATAAAGTGGTTTCAATTATCATGGATGGCGAGAATGCCTGGGAATATTTTCCGGATAACGGCTATCATTTCTTGAGTGCTTTATACAGGCAATTGGCTAGTCATCCGGCCATTGAATTAACCACTTTCTCGGAGTGCCTAAAAAACAAAACCATCGTTAAACCTTTATCAACCATCGTTGCAGGTAGCTGGGTCTATGGAACCTTCTCAACCTGGATAGGATCGCCGGACAAAAATCGTGGGTGGGAAATGCTGGGTGATGTAAAATGCGCTTTTGATAAAGCCTTGGCAGGCGGCCACTTAACGGATAAACAAGTTCAGCAAGCTGAATTTCAACTGTCTGTTTGCGAAGGTTCTGACTGGTTCTGGTGGTTTGGTGATTATAATCCTGGTGAAGCGGTTAGTAGTTTTGAAAAACAATTCCGGCTTAATTTAACTAATTTGTATCGATTATTAGGCGAAGAGCCTCCCGCTTATCTGGCGCTGTCATTCACTCAGGGTTTTGGTGATCCCTCTATGGGTGGCGCAATGCGGCCAGGTATTGAACATTAACCAGAGAGCTTTATTCGTGAATAATATTTTAAACAAGCGCCGGGCAGGCGTTCTACTGCATATCACTTCTTTACCCGGCACTGATAAACAAGGTGATTTGGGGCAGGAAGCCTATAATTTTGTCAATTTTCTACACGATACCGGAGTTAGTGTCTGGCAAACATTGCCCTTAGGCATGACCCACGCGGATGGATCGCCTTATCAATGCTTATCGGCTCACGCCGGCAATCCGGCATTAATTGATATTGACGGCTTGGTAAAGCTGGGTTGGTTACCCTTATCCGAACGCTGCGGAGAATGTCACGGGTCTTCTGCATTTTACAAAAGTTGTTTGATAGCTAAAGCGTATCATGGTTTTTTAGAGCACGCTGAACGACGGGATTGGGATGAGTTTGCATATTTTTGTCAGGAAAAGGCTTTTTGGCTCGATGATTTCTCCCTATTTATAGGGCTTAGAAATGTATTTAACCAACAATGCTGGAATCAATGGCCTGGGCCTTTTAAGGAAAGAGATTCAAAAGCTCTCAGGGAAGCGCGTCACCGATTATCTACGGCAATAGAAGAAATTAAATTCGAGCAATATGTCTTTTTCCGGCAATGGATGGCATTAAAAACTTACGCCAATGAGCGTGGGGTGCTTATGTTTGGAGACATCCCTATTTTTGTATCCTATGACAGTTCTGATGTCTGGGCTCATCGCGAGGTTTTCAAGCTCGATGAGTCTGGTGAAATGTCGGTTGTTACAGGCGTACCGCCAGATTATTTTTCTGCAACAGGTCAACGCTGGGGAAATCCGCATTATGACTGGAGCTATCTAAATAAAACCGGATTTGCGTGGTGGGTTGAGCGAATGCAAACGCAGTTGGAACAGTTTGATATTTTGCGTATCGATCATTTTCGTGGACTGGAAGCGGCGTGGGAAATATCCTCTGATGAACCCACCGCACAAAATGGCTTATGGGTTAAAGCGCCCGGAAAAGACCTATTAAATGCGATGAAGGCTCAGCTTGGCTCAATTCCCTTGGTCGCTGAAGACTTGGGTATTATTACTGATGAAGTCGAGGAATTAAGGGATGAATTTGGATTGCCCGGCATGAAGATTTTACAATTTGCCTTTGGCAGTGGGCCTAATAACTCCTATTTACCCGATCATTATATAGGAAATTGCGTTGTTTATACGGGGACTCATGATAATGATACGACGGTAGGATGGACACGCAGTATCCAAGAATATGAGAGAAACTACGCTTACGATTATCTGGGTAGCCCGGCAATGCCGCTGCATTGCGCAATTATACAAGCTGCCTTGGGATCGGTTGCCAATCTTGCGGTTATTCCCATGCAGGATATTCTTGAGCTGGGCTCAGAGGCACGCATGAATACCCCCGGTACGATGGTAGGCAACTGGAAGTGGCGTTTTCAGTGGGATCAATTGTCAAGCGATCAAGTCAACCGGTTTACCCATTTGATAGCCTTGTTTAACCGGAATTAAATTGAGGGCAGGGATTAAGGTTCAAGGTTCAAAAAAGTTTAACCGTTAATAGGGTTAACTTAACGATAAATCATCAAAAAAGACCGTTCGCTGAGCGGAGTCGAAGCGGGCAACTCGCTTCAACTCCGGTCAGCGAACGATTTAACCTTAAACTGTCCCAACTTAAGTAGCTAGCCTCCCAAAGGTTCAACAGTGCAACTCCTTGAACCTTTTACCTTGAACCTTTTCCCTGCATTATTCAATCAGCATCATGAGCCGCGTCTTTGGTAATCGGTAGCAAAGGAATATGATAACTTTCTATAATTGCCTTGATTTTATCGGCGTTAGTCACAATCAACTTATCAAGCACGGCTTTTCTTGCTTTGTCGCCATTACGAACACCCATTGCCATCGCAAAATCAAACTTGATGCCGGGCGTTGATTTCATCGGAATCATCTCGTAGCTGTTCTTGGGGCTTTGAGCCGTGACATAAGCGGCCATTGGCCCCCACAAAATGACCATATCAATTTTCTTGGCTTTAAGATCCTTCTCTATCTGCATGGCCGTATTATTTTCACTATCTCCGGACATCGACTGATAAGAAACACCTTGATCCAGCAGCCCGTTTTGTTGCAACCAAGATGTTCCGGGGCCTCGATCAAACATGGCAATCTTTAACGCTTCCTGTCTTTGTAAAGGGAGTCCGGTCAATTGACCGGCATCCTTTATATCATCCCAGCCACGTCCTTTCGCAATCAATAAGACGTAAGTTGATTTATAGTAGGGTTCAGTGGTGAGCGTCAAATCATAACCCGCCGGAACGCCCATAACAATGTCACACTTAAACTCGTTACTGTCTGCGGCCCAGTCGTTTACCGGAGCCGTCAAGGTGTTGCGGATAAAGCCAAGGCGTTGGGCAAACCAGGTGTATTCAACTTTTTGCCCCAGTTCCTTGGCAAATAATTCGGCAATTTTATTTTCAAAACCGTCTTTATTTTTAGTTGAATAAGGTGGGTTCAGTGGATCAGCACAGACTTTAAATTTTTCTTCCGCTGCTGTCGCCGGTAATATCATTGCGGCCAAGCAAAGCCCTGCGAGTATTTTTGTGACGCTCATTTTATTTCCTTTTGAAAGGTTAAAGAGTAGGTGTAGTGCATTTTTTAACTAAAAAAATGTAAGTATTTAGTCCCCCTCTTTAACAAAGAGGGGTTAGGGGAGATTTTATTAGATAAATCCCCCTCTGCCCCTCGCTATGCTCTCCCCCTTTTTCAAAGGGGGAGAGCATAGCGAGGGGGCTTGAATACTTACAAAAAAATACCCACTGTAACAGTTGCTACAGATTCGCAAATTATAAACAAGATTACTTTGTGAATCTGTGGCGGTTTATTGGTTGTGCATTACTTTATGTCCACCCAGTGCTAATAAGATAACGTAGTCTGTTTATTTATCAATAGATTTCTTGGGCTACTCTTAAGACGGGACAGATATATCCTTTGATGGGTTGTTATTTGTAATATCGTCCCTCGACCCAAGGCAACATAAATGCAAGGCAAAAAAAAAGCTTATCAAATAATGATAAGCTTTTATTTTATGGCGTCCCCAAGGGGGTTCGAACCCCTGTTACCGCCGTGAAAGGGCAGTGTCC
>JBAXTQ010000089.1:0-13802 GCA_037130115.1 Methylococcaceae bacterium | reverse complement strand
CATATAAGTGCCTTCCCTCATTTTCAGAAAACCGGTGAGGGTGCGTTTATTGGTAAAACTTACGAGATTTACGGGATTCGCAAGAGCGGCATTGAGTTTCCCATGGAGCTATCGCTCTCCGCAGTGCAAGTGAAAGGTACTTGGCATTCTATTGGCATAGTACGAGACACCACCGAGCGTAAGCAGGCGGAAGACGCTCTCGTGACGGCTAGCGCTTTGCAGAGCGCCATTTTTAATAGCGCCAATTTTTCGAGTATCGCCACTGACGCGAAGGGCGTTATTCAAATCTTTAATGTTGGCGCAGAACGCATGCTGGGCTATACGGCCGATGAAGTGATAAACAAGATCACGCCCGCTGATATTTCCGATTCACAGGAAATTATCACGCGTGCAAAAGCCCTCACCAACGAGCTGGAAACACCCATTGCTCCCGGCTTTGAGGCTTTGGTTTTCAAGGCTTCACGCGGTATTGAGGATATCTACGAACTGACCTATATCCGTAAGGATGGCAGTCGCTTTCCTGCGGTTGTTTCCGTTACGGCACTGCGTGATGCACAAGAAACCATCATTGGTTATTTGCTGATCGGCACCGACAATACCGCCCGCAAGCAGGCCGAAGAAGCGCTGTTGCAGGCGGGTGCTTTGCAGAACGCTATTTTCAACAGTGCTAATTTCTCAAGTATCGCCACTGACGCGAAGGGGGTTATTCAAATCTTTAATGTTGGCGCAGAAAATATGTTGGGCTACACCGCCGATGAGGTGATGAACAAGATTACCCCCGCTGATATTTCCGACCCACAAGAAGTCATCGCACGCGCCGAAGCCCTGACAGTCGAACTTGAAACGCCCATTGCCCCCGGCTTTGACGCCTTGGTATTTAAGGCTTCACGCGGTATCGAGGATATTTACGAACTGACTTATATTCGCAAGGATGGCAGTCGCTTTCCTGCGGTCGTGTCGGTTACGGCACTGCGTGATGCGCAGAATGCCATTATTGGTTATCTGCTGATTGGCACCGACAATACGGCACGCAAGCAGGCCGAAGAAGCACTGTTGCAGGCAGGCGCTTTGCAGAACGCTATTTTCAACAGCGCCAATTTTTCAAGTATCGCGACCGATGCGAAAGGCGTTATTCAGATCTTTAACGTTGGCGCAGAAAATATGTTGGGCTACGCCGCCGATGAAGTGCTGAACAAGATCACGCCCGCTGATATATCCGATCCACAAGAAGTCATTGCACGCGCCAAAGCCCTCACCGACGAGCTTGAAACACCCATTGCACCCGGTTTTGATGCCTTGGTGTTCAAGGCTTCACGAGGCATTGAGGATATTTACGAGCTGACTTATATTCGTAAAGATGGCAGTCGCTTTCCGGCGGTTGTTTCCGTCACGGCACTGCGTGATGCGCAAAACGTGATTATTGGTTATTTGCTGATTGGCACCGACAATACCGCACGCAAGCAAATTGAAGCAGACCAAAAACAGCTTGAGCAGCGTTTACGCGACCATCAGTTTTATACCCGATCTCTTTTCGAAGCCAACATTGATGCGCTGATGACTACCGATCCGAGCGGTATCGTTACCGATGTTAACCGACAAATGGAGACGTTGACCGGCTGTACGCGTGACGAATTGATCGGCGCTCCCTTCAAGGATCACTTCACTGATCCGGAGCAGGCGGAAACCGCAATTAACCGGGTACTCAGCGAAAGAACCATTACCAACTACGAACTTACCGCACGCGATTGGGCCGGCAAAAAAACAGTAGTCTCTTTCAATGCGACGACCTTCTACGATCGAAAAAGGCGGCTTCAAGGCGTGTTTGCCGCAGCACGCGACATCACCGAACGAAAACATCTGGATCAGTTGCTGGAGGAAAAAAATGTCGAGCTTGAGGGCGCCAAACTCACCGCTGAAAAAGCCAATTTTGCCAAATCAGCGTTTCTGGCCAACATGAGCCATGAGATTCGCACGCCCATGAATGCAATTATCGGTCTAAATCATTTGCTACGCAGGGCAGGGGTTACGCCAGCGCAGGCGATAAGACTGGATAAAATCGAGGGTGCCAGTCGGCATCTACTATCGATCATTAACAATGTCCTGGATATATCAAAGATTGAAGCGGGCAAGCTACAAATTGAAAGCTCTGACTTTGATCTTTCTGCGGTGCTTAACAATATCATCTCTATTATCGGTGAGTCAGCACGCGATAAAGGGCTCGATATCAATATTGAATTCGATGACGTTCCCTTGTGGTTGTTTGGCGACCCTTTACGATTGCATCAGATATTGCTTAACTATCTGAGTAATGCCATTAAATTTACCGATACGGGCGCAGTCATCGTGCATGCCAAGTTGCTGGAAGACCGTCTTGATGGATTACTGGTTCGTTTCGAAGTCTCAGACACCGGTATCGGCATTGAACCTGACCAGATAGAACGGTTATTTAAGGTGTTTGAGCAGATTGACATTTCAACCACGCGCAAATACGAAGGCACCGGACTGGGACTCGCCATCACCAAGCGACTGGCGCAACTGATGGGGGGTGATGTTGGCGTCGAGAGCACCCAAGGCGTGGGCAGTACCTTCTGGTTTACTGCTCGGCTGCAACGGGGGCATGGCGGTATTATTCCTCTATCACCCTTATTGCTCCCCACCATAACTACCAATGCCGAGGCGCAGCTGCGCGGGTATCACAGCGGTGCCCGAATTTTGCTGGCAGAAGATAATGCAATTAACCGCGAAGTGGTCGTTGAATTGCTTCAGTGCGTGGGACTGGCGGTGGATACCGCAGAAAACGGTCTGGAAGCGTTGGTGAAAGCTCAAGCCAATGACTATGATTTGATCCTGATGGATATTCAGATGCCTGTTATGGACGGGCTTCAAGCTATTCGTGCCATTCGCGTCTTGCCGAAATGGGCGAAAAAACCAATTCTGGTCATGACAGCGGGGGTGTTCGATGAAGATCGTCGTGCTTGTCTGGAAGTGGGTATGAACGATTTTGTCGCCAAGCCGGTAGAGCCGGATTTATTTTATAGCACCTTGCTGAAGTGGTTATCGCCCCCGGCATTGTCCGGGCAAAACAGCCCAGAGACAAGCGTTATTAAAGAGAGTTTAAATACAGCAAAGCCAATGCTCGTATCCGACACTACCGCCACAAATCCTCTGGCGTTTTTGTTTGATGTTCCAGGGCTTAACGTAGCAATGGGACTGGCGGCGCTACGTGGAAATGTGGATAAGTACCTTAATTTATTAAGTCTGTTTGTCGAGGTGCATGGAAATGATATGACGCTACTGACAGAGAGTCTGGACAATGATGATTATACCAAAGCGTTGCGTTTGGCGCATACCATCAAAGGTTCGGCTGGAATGTTGGGCATCGAAAATTTGTCTGTTTTGGCAGGGGATCTGGAAATCAAGTTGCAGGAAAGTAAAGACTCGCCTCTGGGCAGTAATGATCTTCGTCCTGAAATTGATGCCATTAGCCATGAGTTGACGGTCTTGGCGGCCTTGCCGCTACCCGCCTAAATTCCACCAGTAACGGCTACACCATGGAGCCTGAAAGTCGGTGGGTAATCCGGCTTTCGGGCGGCGAATGATGAAAAAATAAAAAAGGTTGCATGGCAGCCCAAGCCGTTAATAAAATAAGTTGAAAACCAAGAGCAAAAGTCATACATTACAATAATTGCCTACTCTTTGTTTCTGACTGTGAAAAGAATTCTAATCCACCCGCCTCAATTTCATTCACGCAATACGCGCAAGCGATTATTGCTTTATCTTAAGGCTTTCTCCCAACGTGATGTTTGCTTATTGCATTTCAACTTTTTTTGTTAACGGCTTGATAGCGGCCTCCCCGGTTTTACACGCTCTCGAAACTCACCCATAATTAATTTAACGAAGAAAACTAAAATGCCGGAACAACATCCCCGCTCCCAATTGTGTTTCCTTATCAAGGAATACGGTCAATCGATTATTGCTGAACCGAAACACCTTAAAGACCTGTTAAGTGATTTGGCACCAGAGCATTGTTTAGAGGTCAATTTACTCATTACGGCGTTGGAGCGGAAAGTCACGCAGGAATTATTACACCCCAGCGTGTTAATCCCTATCGATATGGAATTATACCGTTTAGCACAACAGTTGCATGATGTTGCCGTCATTGAAGAAGAGCTTGCCTATTGGGCGGTGGAATCCTGGGCATTGGCCTTGAATATCATACCGCAGCCAACAACGCACTTAAATTGCGAGGCAGCTGAAACAGTAATGGATGCGCCAAAAGAACGGCTACAAAATAAAATTCTGATTGTCGATGATGATCCATTCGTGCGTAGTCTGACCACGGCTATTTTGCGAGACGCCGGTTTTGTTTATGTTTCTGATGCACCGAATGGACAGGAGGCGCTAAAATTGATGCAAAAAGACCATGTTAATCTGGTGGTTTGCGACTGGGACATGCCGATGATGAGTGGATTGGAATTTTTTAAAGCGGTACAAAAAGAGCCGAAATTAGCAGGAACGCCTTTCATTATGCTGACGTGCTTATCAGAAATCAATAAGGTTAAAGAAGCGATTGACGCAGGCATAAAAGCTTACATTATAAAGCCTTATAAACCCGCTGATTTGCTAAAAAAAATTAATGGCATGTTGGCTAAGAGACTGTCCGAAAACAAGTCAGGGTTACCTTAGTGAATGCGATTTTAGGTGCGCGATGCGCACTCTACCACCAGGCATGTTAATCTGGAGGTCAGGCAAAGCCTGACCTCTACAAATTTATCAATATTCCTTGCGTAGTTATTCAGTCCCCCTCTTTGAAAAAGAGGGGTTAAGGGAGATTTTATTAGATAAATCCCCCTCGATCCCCCTTTTTCAAAGGGGGAGGTGAATATTTACTTCCTTGCTGGTTTAAGACCTCGCCATTTATTTTACCCACTGAGTTTCAATGTTACTTGGGTTGGACGTATACTAGAACGATTGCGCATTGATTGCCCACGCTCGCCGTTATGTTAAAAGTTGGCAGATTTCCGGGTATTGGCACACTATCTCCAAAACTTAACCACTTTACGACGGATTCCATATCCTATGTTTAAAGGCCGTTTATTCAAAAAAACAGGATTCGCCTGGGCGATACTCTGTGCCGGGTTGCTGGTGACCGTGTTCACCAGCCTTCAGGTCAAGCAGAACATTGAACAAGCGGCGGTGCGTCAGTTCGCTTTTAGCTGCGATCAGGTCAGCTTCAAAATCCAGGAGCGCCTGGGTGCTTACGCACTGATTCTTCGGGGTGGCGGCGCCCTTTTTGCAGCCTCCGTTTCTGTTGAGCGCAACGAGTGGCAAGCCTACATCGAGAAATTGCAAGCAAAGCAAAGTGTTGTCGGCGTGCAAGGAATCGGGTTTACACAAGTCATCACTGCTGATCAGCTTGCCGACCACATTGCCAAGATTCGTAGCGAGGGTTTTCCCGACTATACCGTAAAACCACCCGGCGAGCGTGCCGTTTATACGTCCATCATCTACCTGGAACCTTTTCGCGACCGTAACCTGCGTGCTTTCGGTTACGACATGTATACCGAACCGGTCAGGCGATCCGCCATGGATCAGGCACGCGACACCGGAGAGGCGGCATTGTCCGGCAAGGTTGAACTGGTGCAGGAGACCGGCACTGACGTTCAGGCCGGCGTTCTTATGTATGTCCCTGTTTATCGCAACGGCACACCGGTGGACACGGTTGAACAGCGGCGGTCGGCACTGGTCGGCTGGGCTTATAGCCCTTACCGCATGAACGATCTCATGACCGGCATACTGGCCGACTGGGTTAACCACGAAGGCAAAACCATTGAACTGGTTATCTACGATGGACGGGAGGCAACGCCTGCCAGTCTGTTGTACGATAGCCAACCGGCCGGCACAGCGGATGTGCCGTCGCTGTTCTACCAGCAGCGGATGATCGATTTTAACGGCCATCAGTGGCTGCTGGCGCTTGACCACACCGTACAGTTATCTGCCATCGATTTCGCGCCGGCATGGGCAGTTCTGGCGGGCGGCCTTGCACTCAGTGGCCTGCTGTTCGGGTTGATGCGTTCGGTAATCAACACGCAAGACAACGCCGACCACATCGCCGAAGGCTTGACCACCGAGATCAGGCAGGCGCAAGAAAAGATCCACCTGCTGCTGAATTCCACTGCCGAAGCGATATACGGCATGGACATGAACGGTGACTGCACCTTCTGCAACAGTGCTTGTCTCAGTCTGACCGGCTATCAGCATCCCGATGATCTGCTCGGCAAGAACATGCATTGGCAAATTCACGGAAAATACGCCGATGGTACGCACTTTCCCGTTGAAGAATGCCGCATCTTTCAGGGGTTCCATAAAGGCGAACGTATGCATGTAGACGACGAGGTGCTCTGGCGTTCTGACGGCACTTGTTTTCCTGCCGAGTATTGGTCGTATCCACAAATCCAGGACGGAAAGGTTGTCGGGGCGGTGGTCACATTTTTGGACATCAGTGAACGATGGCAGGCGGCTGCGGCCATCCAGGTCGCCAGAGAATATGCCGAAAACATTGTGGAAACCATGCGTGAGCCACTCGTGGTGCTGGATTCTGACCTCAAAATTCTGACCGCCAATCACAGTTTCTACGATACCTTCAAAGTGACGCCCGAAAAAACCATCGGGAATTTCATTTACGACCTCGGTGACCGGCAATGGGACATTCCCAAGCTGCGTGTGCTCATTGAGGATATTCTTCCCAACGCCACTGTGTTCAATAATTATGAAGTCGAACACGACTTTCCCGGTATTGGGCGAAAATTTATTTTGCTTAACGCCAGGGAGATTGTTCGGGAGGGAATCGGCTCACATATTATTCTCCTGGTTATGGAAGACATCACCGAGCGCAAACGAGCCGATGACAAGCTGCGCAAGCTTTCCGTCGCCGTGGAACAAAGCCCCGCCACTATCGTCATGACCGATATTACGGGTGCCATTGAATATGTCAACCCGATGTTCTGTCAGGTGACTGGCTATACCTTTACCGAAGCCTTGGGCCAGAATCCCCGGATTCTCAAGTCAGGGGAGCTTACTTCGGATTCGTACCAGGAGCTTTGGAACACTATCCTTTCCGGCGAGGTTTGGCGGGGACAATTCCACAACATAAAGAAGAGCGGTGAGCCCTTCTGGGAACAGACATCCATATCACCCATCAAGGATGATCTGGGGGTCATCATCGGCTTCGTCGCTGTAAAAGAGGATATTACCGATCTCAAGCAATACGAAAAGCAGATCATTGAGAGTGAACAGCGCCTGCTGGACATCCTTAAAGTGAGTCCTATCGGCATCTGCATTACCGTTAATCAGGGGCGCGAGTTAGTGTTTTATAACCCAAGTTACGCCAAGCTGATCAATAATCCACAGGTTTTGGATGTCAATCCCCAGCGCTATTACGCCGACGCGGAAGATTATCAGGCGATAGTGGTGGAACTGGCACAGGGCAATCCCGTTCTCAACAGCCAGATTGAGTTTCGCAATCCGGACGACGGCTCAAAGTTCTGGGCGCTGTCATCCTACATGCCGATGCTGTATCAAGGCAAGGATGCCGTGCTGGGTTGGTTTTACGACATCACCGAGCGGATAGAAATGGAACGGGAACTGGACAGGCAAATGGAAATTCAGCGGCAGTTGGATGAAACTTTGCAGATCGCCAATGCAGAAGAACGCGCCATTTTCGATTCTGCAACCTTGGGTATCGCGCTCCTCAAGGATCGCGTTATCATGCGCTGTAACCGCAAGCTGGAAGACATTCTTGGATACGCCTCCGGCGAACTCGACGGCATGCCGATACGTCTGCTTTACCCGGATGAAGCGGCTTATCAAACAAGCGTCAAGGCGGTCGCGAGTGACAAGTTTCGCTTCGAACAGCAGCTCGTCCGCAAGAACGGCAGTCTTTTTTGGGCCAGGCTTTCAGGGCAAGCCCTGGATAGCAACGATCCTGAAAAAGGTACAGTTAGGCTCATCGACGATATGACCCTGGAGCACGAGGCGACCGATGCCTTGCTTAAAGCCAAGGAAATGGCCGAGGATACGGTGCGGATAAAATCGGAGTTTTTGGCCAACATGAGCCATGAAATCCGCACCCCCATGAATGGCGTGTTGGGCATGCTGGATTTGCTGTGCGAAACCGACATGACGCCTGTCCAGCGGGATTGGCTTGATACCGCGTATAGCTCGGGGGAGACCTTGCTGGGCATCATCAACGATATTCTGGACTTTTCCAAGCTGGAGGCCGGTAAATTTGAGGTGGAGCAGATTGATTTTAATTTGTTTGATCTGGTTGATGACTGTTGCGCGGAGCTGGCTACACAAGCCCATGCCAAGGGTCTGGAGCTAAACTGTATAGTGCCCCCAACGCTGTCTTTGTGCTGGCGGGGCGATCCCCTGCGCATTCGTCAAGTGCTGACCAATTTAACCGGTAATGCCGTTAAATTCACTGCGCGGGGCGAAGTATCGGTCAGCGTCACCGCATCCGCCTTTGCTGATGATCAGGTCGGGCTGCGCTTTGAAGTGCAGGATACCGGCATCGGCATTTCGCCGGCCGCACAGGCACAGTTATTCAAGCCGTTTTCGCAGGCTGACAGCAGCACTTCACGCAGCTTTGGCGGTACCGGTCTGGGCTTGTCGATCAGCAAGAAACTGGTCGAGCTAATGGGCGGCACTATCGGCGTGAACAGCATCCCCGGCGCAGGCTCGCGTTTTTGGTTCACCTTGCCGCTGACGCCTTGTAAAAGCGTCGAACCCGTTACCAGCTCTTGGCATATTTTCGGTAAACGTGTGCTGATTGTTGATGATAACGCCACTAGCCGTTACATCCTGAGTATCTATCTAAACCGTTGGGGGATGGCGGTCAGCGAGGCCGATAATGGCAGCACCGCGCTGACACACTTGCAGACCTCAGTCCAACAAGGCGGCGGGTATGATTTAATTTTGCTGGACATGCAGATGCCGGTGATGGATGGCTTAACCCTGGCAAAAACCCTGGCCCAAACACCCGCTTTAGCGAACCTGCCGATTATTTTATTGTCATCGGGTGACCAACTTGAGCAGGCCGATTATCAAGGCACCGGGATTGTCCAACACCTAATGAAACCCGTGCGTCAATTGCAACTCTTCGAGGCCATGGTTAATGCCTTGCAGGGTGGCTTGGCAGCAATCCCGAAACCGGAACGGATAGCTATTCAACGGCCCAGTTATCAGGGCAAAAAAGTGCTGGTGGTCGAAGATGAAAAAGTCAATCAAAAAGTTATTGTCGCCAAGCTGGCCAAATTCGATATTGTTCCGGATTTGGCCGAAAATGGCCAGCTTGCCTTGGATAAGTTGGCGCACAGCAGCTATGATTTGATCTTAATGGATTGTCAAATGCCGGTGCTGGATGGCTATGCCGCCACCGCTAAACTGCGCTTGCTGGAAGCCCGCCTGGGCAGTCCGCGTCAACCCGTGATAGCGATCACCGCTAATGTTCTGGATGGCGAACGGGAAAAATGTCTGGCCGCCGGGATGGATGATTATTTAAGTAAACCCGTTGTCACCGAGCAATTGACGGCCATGCTGGCCAGTCGATTAGGAAATCAACCGGCGGAAATGACGCCGCCTTTAAGTGTTGCTCCGGCAGCAAGTGCAAGTGACCAGGCTATTTGGGACGCCACCGCCGCGCTTGACAACCTGGATGGTGACAGCGCGTTGCTGGACGAAATGATAGCGCTGTTTTTAATAGAAGGCCCCAAACAACTCGCTGAATTATCCAGGGCTCAGACGGAAGGTGATCTGCCTGTCTTGGCTAGAGCGGCGCACACCATTAAAGGAGCGGTCGCCTGTTTTTTTGCCGCATCGGCAAAAGACTGTGCCAGCGTGTTGGAACAAGCTGCACGCAGCGGCCAGTCGGCTGATTATCAGGCCATGACCGATGCCTTGACAAACGCGGTAACGGATTTAATCAATAGCCTGCAACTGGTGAAAAACTCCACAAATTTAGGTTAAGTGTCGGGTTAGCGAATAGACATCAAGTTAAGACATTTCACCACGAAGACACGAAGAACACGAAGATTTGTAAGTATTCAGTCCCCCTCTTTGAAAAAGAGGGGTTAGGGGAGATTTTATTAGATAAATCCCCCTCAATCCCCCTTTTTCAAAGGGGGAGGAGAGTACTTACGAAGATTTTCTTTGGTTTTTCTTCGTGTTCTTCGTGTCTTCGTGGTGAATTAATATTCTTCGTGGTGAATTAATATTAGCGGATAAAAGGGCTTCAGAAAGTCAGGTTGAACTCTACGAAGGCATAATCAGCATCTTGCTTGCCTTGATAACTGTTTTGAAGAACATTGCCGCCGAAAGCATGGGCATAATAGGCAGCCCATGACACTTGTTTGTTGAGCTTTTGCGTAAAACTTATATCCACCAATTCACCCACGTTACTGTTACCGCCCGAGGAGCGCCCTTGATAACCGAACGAACCTGAACGCGAGGTTGCTCCCACGCCCGCGTAGAAAAGGTCGTTTGAATTAGCCAGTGACAGATGATGTAAATTGATGGCAACTTTAATGTTTTGGGTCGGTGCGACGATCATTTCGACGAGCGCATCTTGCAGGTTCATTAGACTAAAATAGGGAAACTTGGCATAAGCGCGGGTACTGGGAAGGATTTCGAAAAAGGTTTTGTGTTTGCCGTCGCGAGGATTATCATCGCCCGAGCTTAGGGAATAGACGGCACGCAGCCAGGGCTTAAAGGGCAGTTTATCCCATTGATAACCTGCTTCAGCATCGATCGACCAAGCCTCTTGGGTTTGGTCTGTCCAATTGCCGAACTGGTAAGCGCCCCATAACAGGCCGTCGATACTGCCCGAACCCAAAGGCTTGAGCGTCAGCAAGTGGGTTCCAAGGGTGTGAATGGTTAAATTCTGCTGGTTAAGGAAGGGTCTATCAGTAACCGGACGGTTATCGACCACTTGGGTATGACGGTCATCGCCGTAATAAATATAAAAGAGCCTGCCTTCGGTATCCGGCAACAGCTTATCTTTTTTGCTGGTCAGTGCCGTATAAAGCAGGTTGACAGCGGTAATCTCGTCCTGTGCCTGGATATTCAAGCCTCCCTGGGTGGGTCGGACGCCGCTCACTGTAACATTGACAGCGGTTTTATCATAAACTGCGGAAAAGCCATCGAAATCTCGCGTTATATGGGTGAATCCAATCGGCCCTATAAGACGTTGCGAAACACGCGACAACTTTAGCCCGTCAAACTTGTCATCGCCGGTTTTGTAGTCCATGCCGTCCAGAAGTTCGAACCGACCGACTTTTAAAAACATTCCAGGCAATCCAAGCGGCGCAAATTTTAAGTTTAGATAAGCCTGTTTTAAAAAAACATTGCTTGGCGATGTCGTGGACTGACTCTCTGAAAAATAAGCCGCCCCCAAGCCCAAGGCACCGCCAGGAACGGCAACCGCGTTATTGGGAAGACCGTAAAGGCCGGTATATTGAGCTTGGGCATAGCCATCGACAAAGGCGGTCGTGAGTAGTACGCCAAGCCGGGCGCGGAGTGCCCAAAAATCATAATCGTTGTTATTGTTCACGGCAGGAGTCGGTTGGAAATAATCCCACAGTTCGTAGCGACCTTGCAGCTCACCGGTGACGCGCAGATAATCGTTAATTTGACCCAAGGGCTTAGGCTCTTCTGCCAGAGTTGCGCCGCCGGTTAACAACAGGCTCACCGAGATAAGCAAGGGAGCCAGTGGCATTAAGCCGTTGCTTAAAATCGCATGATCTTGTCTAACAAAACGTTCACCTATCTTGTTTTTTAGCGCCAGTAAAGCCACGGCTGGGTAAGCAAAATAATGGCGAAATGGTTTCTTTGTCAGGTTGTCGGTGTTTTTTTTGTTTCTTGGAGTAGTCGGTATCATGTTATCAGATCCAGAAATATAGACACGGCAGCTTTGTTTCATCTTTCATTTTTGCACGAAAGTAGCGGAGATAAGGCGGTACGCAGAAAATATCCCCCAAGATACGCCTGGTTCGCACGCTCCAGCGTCAATGCTCACAGTTAAGCGCAAGTTGTTTAAAAAACCGGAGTGCAATCGCTTCAGCTATTGCCTGTAAAAACAGCTAAAGCGGTTTTACTCCAGTGGTATGCTTAACTTAGGTAACTCGCAATAAATAACACCCATAATCATTGCCTGACTCTGCTAGCACGATTCCTACGACGCTGTGTACAAAGCGTGTGGAGGCTATAAAGTAGAAAATTATTTATTGCGAGCGGTCAAAGGCCGGAGTACAAACCTAGGTTTGCACTCCAAATTGGGGGCTTATTTATTGCGAGTTGCCTTAACGGTATTGACGCTCCAGCGTGGGTTATTTATTGCGAGTTACCTAATTAAAAATCACGATGCTCAACGGGCGAATATTTTCGTTTTTCTGAGTACTTCCAAGATGCCGATTTTTTTAAGGAATGCTCTAAATTGCTGCAAAAAGAGCCGAAATCAGTACAACCATCTGTCGGCATCAGATGTACTTGACAAAATAGATAAAATAAATCAAATACATCAAATAAACCAAAATGTATTGTATGTTATACTGCAAACCTATCGTCATTAAGATCAAAACTATACCTTATTTTGCTCATTGAGTCTGCTTCGTAACGTGTATAAATTTTAAATGACTGCTGAGTGATTGCGTAGTGTACACTGTAGCGTTTTTAACGAAAGCTCTATCGTTACCTGCACAATATGGCTATGCAAAGGCTTTGGATCTTATTCATCGAGATCAATGGCCCGCGAAAGTAATCATCCGGCCTACAATTTATACATTCAGGCGTTTCGGTTATTTGGGGCGATGGCAGTGCGGAAACCTTGCTGATAAGCGATGATTATGGTGTGTGGCATCCACTATGACAAATTATTTTCCATTAGTGGGACGTATTCTTGCAGGGTAAAATGCCGCTGTCGGAAGCTACAGCGATACGCTCATCGTGACAGTAAATTATTAGTAATTATAATGTGGCTTGAGCTGCATAACAGGAGAGGTTTTGTTTAGTCTTTATTCTATTTATATAAAAAGGTGCTTTACTTTATATGAGGTTTGGTTATGAGCTTGTTTAAGTCCAAAAAAAAATCTTTTCTAACGCCCAATGAAGTCGCAGAATTAATGATGGTAGCTCCGGTTACCGTCAGGTCGTGGGCACAAAAAGGCTTGCTGGCTGCAAAAGTTACACCGGGCGGTCATCGCCGTTTTTTAAAAAGTGAAGTCGAGCGTTTTATGCACGAAAGCGGCTTTGTACCGGGTGAGGAGGTTAAGCCAAGTGCTTCGCGAGTTCTTATTGTTGATGATGATCCGGTAATGACCACTTATTTACAGGGTATCATTGAAGACTTTGATACAAGTTTCGTGACCGAGATAGCCGTAACCGGTTTTGAAGCGGGCACCAAAATTCATACCTTTTTGCCTGATTTGGTATTGCTTGATCTTATGTTACCGGATATTGACGGCTTTAAAGTCTGTACTCTTATTAAAAACGAAGCCGCTACACGGCATATACGCGTGATTGCCATTTCAGGTAACACCAGCGCCGAGAATGTAAGTCGTATACTTGAAGCCGGTGCCGAAAGGTGTCTTGCCAAGCCGTTTGATCCGGAAGATATCGTGAAGATTTTAAGTACGGCTGTGGATGCAAAAAAATTGACTGTGCGTACCAGCTAATATATCAAAAGATCTCGGCTTCCTTCATAGAAGCCCAAAAGTAGTTGACACTTTTTTTATCACAAAAAATGCCAA
>JBAXTQ010000088.1:0-13994 GCA_037130115.1 Methylococcaceae bacterium | reverse complement strand
CTCATAATTTATCGGTTAACTCAGGCTTGCAATGGAATCCTCAACTGAATGATATTCAAAGAGGTCAAGCCGGCATTCATTATAGCAATCCGGATAACGAGATTTTCAATATCGGCTATCTTTATAGAAAAAACCCGTTGATAGCAAATCAACTTAATGACATTAGACAAAGTGATGTGTCGTTTCGTTATCCGATTTATGACAACTGGTCGGCAATGGGGCGCTGGCAGAATTCGATGTTGTATAATAAAACCCAGGATGCTTTATTCGGCGTTGAGAAAGAAAATTGTTGCTGGCGGTTCCGTATAGCGCTGCGGCACTACATTAATAATATTTCCAATGCCAACAGCAGCCAGGTAATTCCAAACTCCAATTTGGCACTCACAGGTACCGCCCAAAACGGCATATTTTTCGAAATAGAACTAAAAGGTTTGTCAGCCCTTGGCGACGATATGGACACCTTTTTACAACGCGAAATTTATGGCTACCGGAAATCTCAAAAATGATTAATCAGAACACAATGAAAAAAGCCGTTATTTCTTTACTGACCAGCTGTTTACTGCTGGGCAACGTGCCGGTAACGGCAGAAGTCCTTGGCAAAATTGCCGCCGTCGTTGAAGATGATGTTATTCTGGAACAAGAATTAAACCAGGAAGTATCGACTATTGAACAAAGAATTCAAGCCAGTAAAACACAGATGCCGCCTGAGTCTGTTTTACGTAAACAGGTACTGGAAAAAATGATCATCGATAGACTTCAGCGCCAACTGGCAGAAAAAGCCGGAATTACGGTGACTGAGGAGATGCTTAATAATTCGGCAGCCGACATTGCCCAAAGAAATAATATGACCCTCGAGCAATTTAGAGCAGAACTGGAACATCAGGGCATGACCTATAAAGGCTTCTTGGATAATATGCGCAATGAAATTATTATTAACCAATTACGTAGCAGAGAAATTGGCGGACGCATTAAAGTGACCGACAGAGAAGTCGATCACTATCTGGAAACTCAGGGCAAAGTGGGCGAAGAGGCGGTTCAGTATCATTTGGGCCATATACTGATTGCTGTTAAAGAAGCCGCCTCAGCCACCGAGATACAAAAAGCCCAAGGCAAAGCCGATAATCTGGTTAAAAAACTACGGGGCGGTCAGGATTTTAGCCAAGCCGCCATGAGTGAGTCAGAAGACGATAATGCCCTTAAAGGCGGTGATCTGGGTTGGCGTACCGTTAATGATATACCCACACTGTTTGCTGATAAAGTCAGTCAAATGCGTGCCGGCGAAGTCGCCGATGCGGTTCGTAGTCCCAGCGGCTTTCATATTATTAAAATGCTGGAAATAAAAGGTCTTGATAATCATATTATTACCAAAACCAAGGTACGTCATATCTTAATAAAAACCAATGAATTGGTCGATGACGAAGAAGCCAAAAAACGCTTGCTGGCATTAAAGGTACGTATCGTAGACGGTGATGATTTTGCCTCGCTTGCCCGCGCTCATTCCGATGACAAAGGTTCCGCATTAAAGGGCGGTTCACTTGACTGGGTAACTCCCGGTGATCTGGTTAAGCCTTTTGAAGAAGCCATGACCCAATTAGACATCAATCAAATCAGTGAACCCATACAGACACAATTTGGTTGGCATTTAATTCAGGTTCTTGACCGGGAAAATAAAGATGATAGTCTTGAGCACAAAAAGAACCTGGTGAAAGATGCCATCCGCAAACGAAAAATTGAAGAAGAAACCGAGCTTTGGATGCGGCGCCTGCGTGATGAAGCTTATGTGGAAATTGTTCAATAGATTTTATACCAATGCCGTTAAGTTAAGCGTACAACTGGAGTAAAACCGCTTTAGCTGTTTTTTTACAGGCAATAGCTGAAGCGATTGCACTCCAGTTTTTTAAACAACTTGTGCTTAACTTAACGACATTGGATTTTATACTATTCGCCTGGTTCCCACGCCGGAGCCTGGGAACGATAGGACGGGAGTTATTTATTGCGAATTACCCTGGATCGATTTTTTTAAATCCACTCTTGGAATCGTTACAAAACGTTGGGTTGCTCATGATTAAACCAGTACAGAACTTATGATCAACACCTTAAACAAAGAAGAACCGTTGAAAAATCGACTGCAACACATTATAAACAGCAAAAATATCGACAGCCAGCGTGAATTTATCAGCACCTTGGCAGTTGAACTGCAAATCGATACATTGACCTTTGCAGCGGCACTGATGTATTTAACCCAGACACTTGAAAATACCTTACCGCCTGCATGCCAGGAGGATAAAAAAACAGATCTGGTGTTACCGACAGACAACTCGCCGTTAATCCTTAAAATGGTTCGTTACCGGTTGGACGTAGGCTCTAAACACCGAATCACACTGGAACAGCTTAAAAAAGTACTGATTGAAGAGTCCGGTGTCGACAAAAAAAACATCCATAATGTTAATATTCAACACTTATATACACTGATTGAACTTCCCGATGAAATGCCGCCGGATATATTTCAACATTTAAAACTGGTAGAAATTAATCAGCAAAAGCTGGACATCAGACGTGTAAAAGCACGTAATAAAAAACGCGGAAATATTCATCTACGCCGGGGACGAAAGCGTGATATCAAAATGGATAATCAAATTTCTGATCAGGGCAATAGTAGCAAGCCCGTTGATTGATTGCTTAAAGGAGTCATTATGACGCACATAGCTACATCACACCCACTGTTGGGTTGGCGCGAATGGGTAGGCTTGCCGGAACTTAACATTGCCCAGATTAAAGCTAAAGTAGACACCGGCGCACGTTCATCGGCCTTACATGCTTTCGCTATTGACCCCTACCGAAAAGGCGGGCAGCGCTGGGTTATGTTTACCATTCATCCCATACAAAAAAATTCAGACGTGGCAATTGAATGCCATGCCCCCATTAAAGATCGGCGTATGGTGTCGGATTCTGGTGGCCACAAACAACGGCGTTATGTGATAGAAACCCCGCTAATTTTGGGGCAATCCCTTATCACCGCAGAAATGACCTTGACTAATCGGGACAGCATGCTGTTTCGCATGTTGATAGGCCGCACCACCATGAATAATCGTTTTATTATTGATCCCGGCGCATCTTATATACAGGGAAAACCTGATCCTGCCTTAAACAAAACCGAAATATCCGGACTATAGTCGCGACGTGGGCATCGCTCCCACCGTGGGAGCGATGCCCACATCGCGACTATAACGAAAATATCTTGATTTATCCGGGATTGCCTCAATCAAACTAAAAAACTGCAACAACGAGTAAAAAAATATAACGTCCGGGTAAGTAAACTTGAAAATAGAGCTTAGCTACCGATAAAGAGTTACTCGACTTTTTCAGGTAACGCCATCAAGATACTTCAATTTTATCGATGCGTGTCCTGATACCAGTCGGCATTTCCAGCCTCTCCCTATCCCAGCCTTCCAAATCCAAAACTTCATCCAGACATTGCTCCATGAGCTGATGAGCCTGTTTGGCGACTTCGGCAATCCGTTGATGAACCTGTATGTCGACAGTGCTTTCGGATGGCATATCCATACACGTCTGCTGATAATCGAATAATTTACGCAAATTGGTAATTTGCAAACTGATATGAACAGGGCATGCGCAGGTATAAAGAGCGGCTTGATTATTGATGATGGCAAGTTGTAGCGCGGTAAATTTGTTATTAAGATTCATGGTTATCCCCTCTTATTATTATAATTATCAGATACGATTCAGGTCGTTGGTTTTTTTAAGACTTGCTCTGCTGCAAATCAACCCTTATTGCGGCGTTAATCATAAACCCTATTACGGTTTATTCGTAAGTATTAAGTCCCTTCGCTTTGCTCGCCCGCCTTTGAAAAAAGCGGGCGCGGGTAATGCTGTTAATTTAAGCAACCCACTGGAGTAAAACCGCTTTAGCTGTTGTGCAGGCAATAGCTGAAGCGATTGCACTCCGGTTTTTAAATAACTTGCGCTTAGATCAACACAGTCCTCTTAAGCATCGTAAATAGGGCCGAAATAGTGCTTTAAACAATAGCATAAGCAAGCGTTTCCGGTGCCCCCGGCCTACGCACTAACCTTCCCCTTTAAAACAATTTTGCTAATGGCGGGAAGAACAATAAAGGTGCAAACCATAATCCAGAAAATACCTATAGTAATAATCAAACCCATACTGGCAATACCTTGATGCGATGAAAAAGCCAAGCCTCCAAAACTGGAAGCGGTAGTTAAGGCACCATAAAACATGGCTCTGGCAGTACTGGATTGATAAATATTTTGTTTTTCAGATAACGAGTGATGCAACTTTTCAACCATGTGTATGCCGTTATCAACACCCAGTCCCAGTAACAACGGCAAGGCAATAATGTTGGCGTAGTTAATGGGTGTATTGGTCAGCACGGTACTGGCCATGGTGAATAATCCTGCCAAGATCAGGGGTGTCATGACCAATAAGGTATCGGTCATATTGCGACGTATGCCGTACAAAAGTAAGGCAATAATAATTAAGGCGATGGTAATGGCTTTTTGAAAAGAGTAAACCACTTCTTTCATCGACTCCCAATAAATGATCGGCAAATCGGTTGTTTCAGGCGCAACGGATTGCACATCAGCAATAAATCTTTCCAGATTGCCTAGGTCATTTAAATCTTTGTTGGGGAATATCTGGATACGGTAACTGCCATCCTTACTGAGCCACCGGTCTTTGAAATCAGACGGCAAATCGTTCAGCGTCACTTCCTTGGCGTTTAAACCCGTCAATAGTTCATTCATGGTGCTTGGTAAAGTACCCAGTAGCGTTGTTTGTATTTTCTCAATAAACATGCGTCGACTGGGTTGTTGCCGTGTATCCAGTTCCACCAAGACATCCTGCAACTCGTCTTTAAAAGCTTTTAATGCCGCTATTTCGTGGGCATCCGTTTTAGTCGGCAAAATGTTGTCAATCGTTTTTATCAGTCGATTAATGCCCGGAATGGGATCATTATCTGTTTTCAAGGCAGGGAAATACTGTGTTTGTGAGCCCAGCAGCAAGGCCATTTCTTCAATGATTGCCAGCTTTTCTGGTTGTTCGGAAGGCTCAAAGTCAAAAAGACTGACGGTTTTATCAACAGACTCCAATGCCGAAAGCTTTTGCTGCATGGCCTTGGCTTGTGGTTCGCCCACTGCCAACACGGTCAACGTCATGGGCGTGGTGTCCGGATCTTTATTCAAGTTTTTAAAGGCTATGACCGATTCGGTATTGGGATCACGCAGATTAATAGGGTTAAAATCAATTTTCACCTTAAACACCAGCACACCAGAAATAACAGCAATCAGAACCGTTAATAACGAAATAGGTTTGGCGTAATGAAGCGTAAAAGTCGCCATTTTTTCTGCCAACGTGGCCAACAAAGGATGAGTTGATGGTGGCTCCAATTTTTTCGATACCGGAATAAAGCGTATCAGTGCCGGTAACACCGTCAAGGTTACCAAAAGACAGATAAACAAGCTGGTTCCTGCCAACAAGCCCAACTCGGATACGCCTTTGTAATCGGTCGGTACAAACGCATAAAGCCCGATGGCTGTGGTGCCTGCGCACAATATTAAGGAAGGGCTTGTCGAAACCAACGTATTGCGTAATGCCCTGTCTTTATGAACGTGGTATCGCAAATTATCCTGATAACGCAAACAAAAATGAATGGCGTATTCAACCCCCAAACCAATATTCGATACCGCAAAAGCCACTGAAATCAAGTTAAGCTCTTGCACGGAAACCGCCGCAAAAGCGCCGCAAAATATCATCCCTAAAGCCAGGGAAATCAGTGTTGCAAGAGTCAGTAAAATGGAGCGATAAGCGACCAGTAAAATAAATAAAACCAGGACTATCGAGAAAATACTGGCGTTAAATGTACCACTGCTCATGCCTACCAGTTCGTCGTCTTCCAAGCCTACTTCACCGGTAAGCCAAACCTTAACCTCAGGTACATCGGGTTGTTGAACCTCGGCAATGGCTTTGCGTATCGCATCAATTGCCTGCTCGGCCGGTCGAATTTGAGTGTAATCAAACTTGGGTGATACGGTAATAAAACCTTTATCCATCCCGTTACCGCTTAATTTTTTCTCGGCGATTAAGCTTTCCCACGACAGTAAGTTATTTTCACCATTCATGCTTTTATGCAAGGCCAGTGAAACTTTATCAATTAACGAAGGCAGATCAATGGGCACCGCCTGATCTTTATTGGCCGAGTTTAAGGCATCTTCAAATATTGAAAAAAAGCCGGTTAGATTGGGCTCTTGGGAAATTCTGCCGATAAATGACTGCGCTTGAGACAAGTTGTTTGACAAGCTTTGCAGATCAACGCTATTCAGGTAAAGCAAGCCATTTTGATGAAAGAATTCATTCTCGTTGGGCAGGTAAACGGTTTCAAAATTAACTTTATCTGCGCTTAATAAGCGTCCCAGTCTTTTAGTTGCGGCCTTGGTTAATTCCGGAGTATTGGATTCAACGACCAATAAAATGGTATGTAAATCTTGCGAGAAAGCCTTTTCATAATTACGCAGATTTTTTTGAAAAGGCGCATTAGGCGCCACCATGTCAGTCGTGTCGGTATCAATGCTTAAATGACTAACGGTATATTGCCATGCAAAAAAAGTGAGCACACTAATGATTAACAACACCATAACAGGATTGCTGAGAGTCCAGTTTCCCCAACGAATAAAGAGACTGCGACTGTAATTTTTAAACGACATTATGTTGATCCGGTTATTCAAGAATGATTTTATCAAAAGTGTTTAGCGCTTCACTTCGGGATTCGATAAGAGTGGAGCCCTGCTGCTGAATAAACAGCGCAGGAATTTTTGCAGCGTTGGCGGCTTGCAGCCCGTCTTTTTGACCCATACAAAGCAGAGCGGTATCCCAGGCATCAGCGATAGTCGGGTCTTCATGTATTACGGTGACGGAAACCAAATCATGCGTAATCGGACGTCCCGTACGGGCATCAAGAATATGACTGTAACGCTGGCCTTGATAATCAAAATAATGATTGTAAGTCCCTGAAGTCATCACCGCCATCGGCGATTCCTTGGGCATGGTAATTCTTTTTTGCATGCGCTGCTCACCCGGCAACGGTCTTTCCAGCGCAACGCGCCAAGGTTGAGAGTCCGGCTTGTGTCCACGGGTTTGGAGTTCCCCGCCGATTTCAACCAAATAATCGTTGATGCCGCTTTGCTCCAAAACCCGGCTGATTTTACCTACGCTATATCCTTGCGCAATGGCGGACAAATCAACTTTTAAATCGGCCTGTTTTTTATGCAAGTGAGTGTCATCGACCACTTCCAACTTTTCCATACCGATTTTAGACAACGTTTTAAGCACGGCTGCCTCATCGGGAATAGCCGGTGTATCGCCCCGAAATCCCCATAAATCAAACAACGGTTTGGTCGTTAAATCAAAGCAACCCTGACTGGCCTGAGAAACGGTTTGAGCAACGCGTACCAATAATACAATCTCGTTGCCAACTTCTTGACTGTCGGTATTTTCAGTACTGTTGAACTGCTCAATGACCGAGTCAGACCGATAATTAGACAGTATTTTGTCGATGGCATCGAGTTCGTTTTTAACGCTCACTTCAACGGCCTTAGCCTCTACCGGCAATTTTGACCAATAACTGATATGATAGGTAGTACCCTGAGCTGCGCCTTCAAACTTTTGAACGGCGGGTTCTGAGCAACCGCCAAGCAGACTAAAAAACAATAGCAGTCCATAATAATTAGGTAAATTAAAAGATTTCATTTTTAAACTTACCGGCGTGGTATTCCATTTCTGTTCATTCATTATTATCACAAACTGTTTACCTGATTATTGCGGCACAATTTTTCTATTGTTAAAGAGTACCTACGTAAATTTACTTTATTTTATTTTAATCTGCACAATGAGCAGCAGACTGTTTTAAAAAATGGACAAATCGCATTATTATAATCTCAAATACACATTGATTTATTTAAATATCAGATTGTTGGTTTATAAAGTACAACTATTTTGATTCATCACCGTAAAGCGCGTCCGAACATCCGCGTATCACATTATTTTTTAGGCGATAGCCATGCATGAATTATTAGGCAACAAACCCATGCGCTCCCTTATACCAGGCATTCTTTTAGCGGGTCTATTGATACTGGGCTTTATGGTACTCCGTGAGTTTTTAATCTCGCTGATTTGGGCGATTATTATAACCTATGTCACATGGCCCCCTTACCAGTGGCTGAAACATCAATTAAAAGACCAAGCCAATCTCAGTGCAATCGTGATGACGGCGATTATTGCCGCCGTGATTACACTGACCCTCTATTGGCTTGTCGCCATGCTACAAAACGAGACCAAAGCCGCTTATCAAAGCCTGGTGGATAATTTCATTCAAGGCCCCTATCAACTGCCTGATTTTATACGCAAACTACCCTGGCTGGGCAATTATTTACAGGCATTACTGAATCAATTGACCCATGACAAAACCGAGTTGGCCTCACAACTGGTTGATTGGGCCAAACAATGGCTGGGTGGCTTTGCCAAGTTTCTGGGCGGTATAGGTCTTAATGTGATAAAGCTGGGCGTTATCTTGGTCACCGTATTTTTTTGTTTTCGTGACGGCAAAGAAATTATTAAACAGCTACAGGAAGGACTGGTTCGTTTTCTGGGAAAATATCAGCATGTTTATCTCCAAGCCGCCGGCAAAACGACCCGCGCCGTCGTTTACGGCCTGGTACTGGCCGCCCTCGGCCAAGGTATGGTGGCAGGCGTGGGTTATACGGTGGCCGGTGTCAAAGCGCCGGTGCTATTTGGTGCCATAACCGCATTGTTGGCGCTAATCCCGATGGGCGCAACACTGGTCTGGCTGCCCACCGGCATCTCCCTGATTCTTATGGATGAACTGTGGTCTGGACTGGGACTGTTACTGTGGGGTTTTCTGGTCGTTAGCACGGTTGATAATGTGATTCGACCACTGGTTATTAGTGGTGCCAGTCGGGTTCCTTTTCTTATCGTGTTGTTGGGTGTACTGGGCGGACTTACGGCTTTTGGTGCCATTGGACTTTTTTTGGGCCCCGTCGTTCTTGCCGTTCTGCTATCCGTGTGGCAAGCCTGGCTACAGTTACAACAAGATGAAAACTCGCCAGACCTTGAAACCGGTCATATTTGGCATACTTTACCCGTCAAGGAAGTGCTTCATGAACTGGATTCTGATCATGCTCTGGGCCTAAGTCAAGCCGATGCCTCAGAGCGCCTGCATCAATACGGCCCTAACCGGCTTACCGAGAAACCGCCCCGCTCCATCTGGAATTTGTTGTTTTCCCAGTTCAAGAACTTTCTTATTCTGGTGCTGATTGCGGCGGCCATTTTAGCGGCCTCTATGGGTGATTTAAGAGACGGCATAGTGATTTTAGTGGTTGTCGTTATTAACGCGTCCTTGGGATTTTATCAAGAATTTCAGGCTGAAAAATCACTGCATGCCCTGAAGAAAATGCTCGCCTTTCAAGCCAAGATACGTCGTGATGGCGACACGCTTGAAGTATCTGCCGAACAACTGGTGCCCGGCGATATTGTCATTCTGGAGGCGGGCAGCAAGATACCGGCCGATGGTCGCGTTATCACCGCGCATACCCTGGAAGTCGATGAGTCGTCCCTGACCGGTGAGTCAATTCCTGTTGCCAAACAAAACCAGACACTCGCCAAGACCTCAACCCCGCTTGCCGAACGTAACAACATGCTTTATATGAATAATGCCGTCACCCGGGGACGTGCGGAAATGGTGGTGACGGCCACCGGCATGGACACCGAGATTGGCAAACTGGCAAACCTGTTAACACAAGCAGAAGACACCGCTACCCCGCTACAAATCCAGCTTGATAGCCTCGGCAAACGCCTGCTTTTAATTGTGCTGGCGGTCATTGTGCTTTTGTTTGCCAGTGCCCTGTGGCGCGGCGAACCCTTGATACAAACCGCTTTTACCGCCATTGCACTGGCCGTGGCAGCCATACCTGAAGGCTTGCCGGCAGTCGTTACCGTTACCTTGGCTTTAGGTATGCACCGTATGGCGCGTCAACGTGCCATCGTCAAACGTTTGACCGCTGTAGAAACGCTGGGCTGTACCACGGTTATCTGTACTGACAAGACCGGCACGTTGACCGTTAATCAAATGACAGCGCGAGCACTTTTTTATAACAATCAAAGCTACAGCGTCAGCGGAGAAGGTTACAACCTGACCGGCCAAATACTGCCCACCAGTGCGCCAGAGGATTTATTGCCCCTGCTACTGCCACTGGCGCTTTGCAATAACAGCCTGTTGCAGGGCAGTCAAATTCTGGGCGACCCCATGGAAGGCGCATTATTGGTGCTTGCGGCCAAAGGCGGTATCGACCGGGACCTTGCAAATAGCCAACTACCCCGGATTGCCGAAATCCCTTTTGATGCCGAACATAAATTTATGGCGACCTTTCATCGCCTGGATGATGAAATAAAAGTGTTCATTAAAGGTGCGCCTGAAGTATTAATAAAGCTCAGTCAGTCGGTTGCTCATAAAAATCAAATCCCGCATCCTTTTCATCCAAATGACTGCTTGATACAAAACGAAAAGATGGCCGGTAGCGGTTTACGCGTACTGGCACTGGCTACACGTTCTCTGCCTTTCGATACCTTTCAAGCCAACGCTGATCTGTTTCAATATATCAAGGAGCTGACTTTTGTCGCGTTAGTCGGTTTGATGGACCCGCCCAGACCGGAAGTTCGCGAGGCCATCAAGCTCTGTCAGCAAGCAGGCATTGCCGTCAAAATGATTACCGGCGACCAGAAAGTAACCGCTTTTGCAATTGCACAAGAACTGGGGTTGACAGGTGAAGTGATTGAAGGCAGTGAACTGTCCGGCCTGGATGATGATGCCTTGGCCTCATGTATTAACGCCATCGGCGTTTTTGCCCGCACCGCACCTGAACAGAAAGTACGTATCGTCAACGCGTTAAAAGCCGACGGCCACATCGTTGCCATGACCGGTGACGGTGTCAATGATGCACCCGCCCTTAAAACCGCTGATATAGGTATCGCTATGGGTGTCACCGGCACCGATGTCGCCAGGGAAGCGGCAACCATGATACTGACGGATGATAATTTTGCCACGATAGTCAAAGCCGTCAAAGAAGGCCGAGGCATTTACGATAACATGGTCAAATTTATCCGTTTTCAGTTGTCCACCAACATCGGCGCTATCCTGACGGTAGCTTTTGCACCGTTGCTGGGAATGCCCATCCCTTTTACCGCCGTGCAATTATTATGGATTAATATTATCATGGATGGCCCGCCCGCCATGTCGCTGGGCATTGATCCGGCACGGACGGACAGTATGAACGAAGCCCCCCGTAATCCGGAAGCCCGTATACTTTCATTACGCCGTTTCGGTAATCTTTTTAGCTACGGCTTAACAATGGCAACAGGTACCTTGGGAATTTTATATTATGACCTACAAACCGGAGAACCGCGTCATGCCACCACCCTGGCTTTTACAACGTTTGTGCTATTTCAGGTGTTTAATGTTTTTAATGCCCGCTCTGAAAAAAACAGCACGTTTAACAAACATTTCTTTGCCAACAGAATGCTTTGGCTGGCGCTTGCCTCGGTGATCCTGTTACAGCTACTGGTGATTCATTGGCCACCGGCACAAACCCTGTTCCATACCACGGCATTAACGCTGCCGGATTGGTTAATGGCTATTGGTGTTTCTGCGTCTATACTGTTACTTGAAGAATTGCGGAAGTTATTGAGGTGGGCGTTATTTCAATACAAAAATAAGCGCTGATAACTCAATTATTACTGAAAAAAACACACTTAAAATATGAATAATCTTTATCTTATCCTTCTCGCTATGCTGCTGGTTTTACTCAACGGCTTTTTTGTAGCGGCAGAGTTTAGCCTTGTTAAATTACGACAAACCCGCATCCGCGAGATTGCCAAAACACGCGGTTGGCGTGGCCACATTCTGGCAGCCGTCCATTCAAAACTGGATGCCTATTTATCCGCTTGCCAGTTAGGCATTACCCTCGCCTCATTGGGCTTGGGCTGGGTCGGCGAACCCGCCTTTGCAAGCGTGCTTGAGCCTGCCTTGGACAGATTGGGAGTCACCGCCCCCGAACTGATACACGGCATCTCATTCGCTTGCGCCTTTACCATCATCTCGTTTCTGCACATTGTCGTCGGTGAACTGGCACCAAAATCAATTGCCATTCGCAATCCTGAACAGATTGGGCTATGGAGCGCCGCCCCTCTTTATGGTTTTTATTGGCTGATGTATCCGGCCATCTGGTTACTCAACTCCAGTGCCAATTTAGTATTGCGCTTGTTTGGTTTAGGTAGTTTCCATGGTCACGATGCGCATTATTCATCCGATGAACTTAAACTTATTTTACGCAGCAACGACCAGGACGACCGCTTTACCCATGACGAATGGAATATTTTGGCAAAAACACTCGACTTCAGTACCTTGGAAGTCTCTGATCTGATGCGTCCAACCCACGAAATGGTTGCCTTGTACCGAAAAAAATCATTAAAGGCAAACCTGAAAACAGTCTATGACAAGCGCTTTAGCCGCTATCCTTATTACGACACTAACGGTATTGATGTGCTGGGAGTAATCCATTTAAAGGACTTGTTTTTTGCCCAACAGGAAGGTAAAACCCAAGAAGATTTACATCAATACCTAAGACCGATTCAATACATCGCACCGGATACACCGGCACTGGAATTATTTAGGTACTTTCGTATGGGTGCCGCACATTTTGCAGTCATCGGGCAAAAAGGGCAAAAGCCGCAAGGCTTTATCACGCTGGATAATTTATTAAGCGCAATGGTCGGTGAAATACGCGACGAGTTCCGTCAAAACAATAACGACTGGCGTCGACTCGATGACGGCTCCTTAATCATCAAAGGCAGCCTGCCCATATTCTCACTGGAACGGATATTGGGAATCGATATTGAAAACGAAGAACTGGAGTTGGAAGATGAAGTGTCAATCGGCGGCCTGCTTATGTCAAAATTACAGGATATTCCTGTAGAAGGCCAAAAAATCAAATTTAATCAATTCTATATCGTGGTAAAAAAAATGAATGGCCCCACCACCCTCTTTGTTCAAGTCTACCCCAATAAAATTAACGAGAGCTAAAAACGCGATGTTCAATCTTGATTCCGGGTAGACCGCTACAACAATCAATAAGATCGGAATAAGCCCACCAGCGCGTGGTGGCATTATTCCTGCTTCCACATCGTCAATGATTATTTAATGCCTTACAAATCATCTTCAACCAAACGCAAATCCTTATAATCAGGATGCGCCTTAAATTGCTCAACCAACTTTTCACGCCCCTGTTTTTCAAAATACTGATGAAAGCTTGAAAAAGGATAATTCTTCAAATCAGTCACATAGCCATGCTTAATTGGGTTGTTAAATAAATAGTTAAGATGCCTTAAATAATCTTTTTCATCACGTGGACAATAATCCCAGTAATTCCACCAGATCGGATTTTGCGCTTGAGTTAATCGCTTAAGGTGAAAGCCACTGACGCCATGAATATTTTTAATAATTTTAGGGAGATCATCTCCACGCCGACTTTTGGCTAGTACATGGTAATGATTATCCAAAATAACCCAGTGTTGAAACTCCCAACTAAACCGTTCAAAAGCACTTTTCATAACCTGCAACAGATACCATTTTATTTCTGTTGACTCTAACAAGGGTTTTTTCATATAAATGGCAGATGTTAAAAAATAAATCGCATCATCGACAAAAATATGCGTTGGATTATGCAAGCAATCTTTTTTCATAATAGTTTACCCCGTTGCAAGGACTGGAGTGCAATCGCTTTAGCTATTGCCTGCAATCAAGCTTAAAAAAGCTAAAGCGTTTTTACTCCAGTATTGTGGAGTGCAATCGCTTTAGCTATTGCCTGCAATCAAGCTTAAAAAAGCTAAAGCG
>JBAXTQ010000087.1:0-14158 GCA_037130115.1 Methylococcaceae bacterium | reverse complement strand
AGGTTTTGCCCATGCCTGTTGTCCAGGTACTGCCATTATTCAGACTGTAAGCCCACTTGGCCCCAACTTCCAAATCACTGATTGTTAGTGTTGCGGTATTGGTAATGCTGCTGCCCGCCAAGGTTTGTTTAATTGAGGTAATAATGACATCGGTTTTGGGTACATCATTAGAATAGGTTGCGACTTTTGATATATTATCAATGACTGTTAAACCGGAAAGCACTTTACCAAACACGGCATAACCAGGGTTGGTTACGGTGTAGTCTAAAAATTTGTTATCGACTTGATTGACAAAAAACTGCGCTGTCGCTGAATCTGCGGCATTGGTGCGAGCCATGGCAATCGTGCCACGAAGATTCGACAAACCATTATTGGACTCCAACACAATTGAGCTGTAAGTCGGTATTTTTTGGGTATAATTCGTGGAATAACCACCCCCTTGCACCATAAATCCGGCAATCACCCGATGAAACAAGGTATTGTCGTAAAAGCTGGCATTGGCATAGGCCAGCATGTTGGCTACCGTAACCGGTGCCTGTTCAGGATTAAGCTCAAGCACCACCGTACCCAGACTGGTTTGCAAGGTCAGTTGCGGATCAATCAACGCATTAAACGCC
Source organism: Methylococcaceae bacterium (assembly GCA_037130115.1). GTDB lineage: Bacteria > Pseudomonadota > Gammaproteobacteria > Methylococcales > Methylomonadaceae > Methylobacter_C. The sequence goes on along the minus strand of JBAXTQ010000087.1, from coordinate 13,541 downwards.
GCATTGGTAATCAGCTTGGGTGCCACGGGCGCTACCGTATCAATAGCCTGACTGCTGTTGGTTACACTGACATTTAGGTTGCCAGCACCATCACTGACTGCACCCGCTTTAAGCGTTAAACCAATAGACCCGGTACTGACACCCAAGGCCGGTGTCACATTGACAGCCCAAGAATTGCCGCTACCGGTAATCGAACTGACCGTGCCGTTGGTAAGAGTAAAATCGTTGGCTGCAAGTCCGGTGACGGACTCACTAAAAGCCAGATTATAGGCAATGTTACTGGTAATTTTGTTAACTGTATTTGGTATGTTGTCGGTAATAGAGACGGTTGGGGAAGTGGTGTCTATAACAACAGCTATCTTTGCCTGAACGGCAGTAGCCGATTCGAGGCCACCATTGTCTTTAGCAATCGCTGTAAAAGCATTCAATGTGCCGCTGGCATGGGTTGCCGGTGTCCAATAGGCTTGATGGGTGGCGTCAACAGTATTGTTTGACGACGCATTCCAGATGGTAGCGGTTGTTGCCGAAGTGCCAATTCTTAACGAGCCCGTACTAACAGCTTTAATGACAAAAGCGGCAATAGTACCATCAGTATCCGTCGCATTACTTTGTTTTTGTAGATCAACAAAGGTCACTGTATTTTCAGTATCTTTAATACCGTTTATACCAGAGCTAATAATATTGTTGACAACACCAAGATTAAAGATGGCCGAATGGGATAATCCCCACTCGCCAGTTGTATCGACTAACGTATGGTAACTAAAGGCACCACTGACAGGGTTCCATGAGTATGTGCCTCGTTCCATGCCGTCCTGACCGCTTGGATCAAGATTAGAATTGCCGTCTTCAGCCATCAAATAAGTGCCATCTGAAAGAAAAGTAAGTACACCATTTGAGTTTGCTTGCCCCCTATTTGTCGAATGCCAACTTCCCACAATTGGGCTTTCGGGACTTACAATACGTGCCAATGTGAAATTATTAATACCTGCAGTTAGAGTGATGGCGTCGCCAGACACAGTTAAATTGGAGATGCCCGAATGGGATAATCCCCACTCGCCAGTTGTATCGACTAACGTATGGTAACTAAAGGCACCACTGACAGGGTTCCATGAGTATGTTCCACGTTCCATGCCGTCCTGACCGCTTGGATCAAGATTGGTATTACCATCTTCAACCATGAAATAAGTGCCATCTGAAAGAAAAGTAATGACACCCTCTGAGTTTGATTGCCCCATATTTGTCCCATGCCAAGCACCCACAATTCCAGAGTTCATTACTTTAGCTACTGAAAGATTTTCACTAAAGAAGCTTAACGTTGGTGCATTATTGGTTGCCGCAAAGACGTCTGTGTAATTATTTAGAGTTGTTTTATTCAAGGCCAACGCTGATTCAATAATCCCTGTGTTAGCCTCCAATTGCCAATTACCCCCCAATACCGCAGAACCTGTTACATCATTGGAAGCCGCAACATCGGCATTGGTTAAGGTTGCAAACAGGTTAATAAAATCCAAACCGCTTTGACCGGCTGCGACATTACAACCATACAACAAAATATCACCCGTTGCCGTTAAGCTATTGCCAATACTGGTTAGTTGGCTGGTGTATTGCTTTAAGTTGCCGTTAGTTACCGTGCTTGAACCCAACAACAAACTGCCCGCACTGCCGTGGGAGATAATTTGCAGACTTTGCAGCGGTGTAAAATCTTGGGTGCTTGCGGCTAACGTCATCAGGTAATCGCTGATTTGCGTGAGCCCGTCAGAGGCCGAATCCAGAATCAACACAGACGTATCAGTGCCGACACCGGCGGCCAAACTTTGCCAGTTACTAACTTGGCTGTCGATAACCAACAAATTTTGGACGGGTGCGATTGCTTGAGTCATGCAGGATGGCCTTTGGCTGGTTTTGGTAAGAGTTAGAATTTAATATAAAACGGTAAGCGTCAATGTGACGCGCTTACATGAGTCTGTTTTTATAGTAACGGCGGGGTGTTACATGACGGTTAAAGTCATGCGTGTAGGTTTTTTGGGAAAATATCACAAATATTTAATTATTGCGAATTTTATAATAAAACATTGGAGTTATTTTTGCTGTTGTCGAGTCGCCGAATCAGGCGTGGGCCGGAATAAGGCTTTTCGAGCGCAAGCGAGTTGAGCGTTTCCGGCATTTTGTACGAGAGTTGCCGGAAACGCCACCACGCGCTACGCCCTTCGACAAGCTCAGGACAGGCTTGGGTGGTCTTATTCCGGCCTACGCCTGTTGCTTGTTATAGAGGTCTTGCCAGAATCAAGACTTAAAAATTTGAAGATTGATATATAATGCCTCGCTTGGTATTTGTGTTCACGTTTTGGAGTTATTATGAAGAAAATTACGTTAATTGCGTCAGCTATCTTGTTCTTGTTTACGGCGACTACCCATGCACATGGGCCTGTGCGTCAAAAAACCGAAGAGCAAATCACTATCAATGCGCCAGCTGACAAAGTTTGGGCCATTATTAAAGATTTTGGTGATATGTCCTGGCTTCCCGCTGTTGGCAACACAAGTGCTGAAGGCGGCAACAAAAAAGGCGCAACACGCGTTTTGACCTTAAAAGATGGCGGCACCATCACTGAAGAACTGAAAAAGTATGATGAGGCAAAAATGTCTTATGCCTACAAAATTACCGATATGAGCACTGCAAAAACAATTACTCATGCCGGTGTTGAAGAAAAAGTGCCTGTATTGCCGGTAGACAACTATTCAGCCAGTATTGAAGTAGAAGCTAAAGGCGATACTTCTGTGGTTTCCTGGACAGCCGGTTATTACCGTGCTTACACCAACAACAATCCACCGGCAGAAATGAATGAAGAAACCGCTAACGCAGCCGTAGGCGCTGTGGTAAAAACCGGTTTAATCAGCCTGAAATCCTTAGCTGAAAAGTAAGGGTTAAACAGGTGTTTTTTATAAAATGCCACGTTGTAGCGATAGCCATCGCTGCAACTTTTTTTACGGCACCCTTGGCAGCCGCGCCTTTTGCTTATATCAGCAATCAATTGGATGACAGTATTTCAATTATTGATACTGAGCAGGGCAAGGTGGTTGATACTATTCGTGTGTATGGCAAACCGGCTGGTGTTGCAGTTGCTCCGGCGGGTGATAAGGTTTATGTCAGTACGCCGGAAGCCAAAGGCTTTGCCGTTATCGATGTAAAAAAACGCGAAGTGATTGCCACGGTGGCGGTTAGTGACGGTGCCTTGGGCATTACTGTCGGTGCTGATGGCAAGCGTATTTTTGTGGCGGATTGGTACAATAACAATGTTGATGTTATTGATGCTGACAGTTTAAAGGTCATTAAAACCATTCCTGTCGGCGAATCGCCATCGGGTCTGGTGGCCAGTCCTGATAATCGTTGGCTGTATGTTGCCAATCGGCTGAGTGATTCAGTGTCTAAAATTGATCTCAATACGCTGACGCTTAATAAGACCGCACTGGTTGGCTCTCATCCTTTTGGACTGACCATTGATGCCAGAGGCGAGCGCATTTATATCGCCAATGTACAAAGTGACAATGTAACGGTATTGGAAACCAGGCGTATGCTGCCTATCGCTACCGTAAAAGTTAATGCGCTGCCTTATGCCTGCGCCCTGGCGCTTAATGATAGCCGTTTATTGGTGACCAATCAGGATGATGGTTCTGTGTCGGTCATTGATACCGAAACCTTAAAAGAAACGGCGCTGATTGAAGTGGGCAACAAGCCCGAAGGCATTAATACCCATCCCGATGATCGGCATGTGTATGTCGCTAATTGGTTTGATAATACTGTATCGATTATCGATGCCAAAACCCTGAAAGTGATTGATACCATTAAAACCGGCAAAGGCAGTCGGGCATTTGGACAGTTTTTTGGTAAGTGATTTTAGGCGTTGTTATTAAATTTAAGAAGAAAATTGGTAAGTATTCACCTCCCCCCTTTGAAAAAGGGGGCTTGAGGGGGATTTATTTAAAAAATCTCCCCTAACCCCTCTTTTTCAAAGAGGGGGACTGAATAATTACGATAAGCCCCCTAACCAAACATTGATTATTTGAGAATAAAATGGCTGAAACTGTAGATGAATTAACGGTAACGTATGAAGATGGCGGCATAGAGACCGTTAAAGAACTGGATAAAAAAGTACTGACTAAAGGCGCATGGGCTACCATTATGTACCGTTATCAAGACTGGAATCGTGCTAAAGAAGAATACGGCCCTGATAAATATACCATTCGTCGTTATCAAAAACGCAATGGTGAATATCAACAAAAATCAAAATTTAACATATCCAGTAAAGATCAAGCAAAAAGCATCATCGCCGCACTGGAAGAATGGGTCAGTATCGATTGATTGGAGCAAAAATCAGGTTTTAATAAGCATCAACTTAAGACATTTCACCACGAAGACACGAAGTTCACGAAGAAAAACCAAAGAAAAATCTTCGTGTTCTTCGTGTCTTCGTGGTGAATTAATATCTTCAAATTGACAAGGTCTCTAGCCTCGGCGCAAACGGCTTTATGCCTTACCCAAATACCATTCAATCGTCTTGACAATCCCTGTTTCAAAACTTTCATCGGCTTGCCAACCCAGTTCGGTTTCTATCTTGGTGGCATCAATGGCATAACGTTTATCATGTCCGGCGCGGTCTTCGACATAGTTAAGCTGATCTTTATAGCTGCCTTGGGCTTTGGGACGCAAGTCATCCAGAATTTCACAGACTTTATCGGCAATATAGTTATTGTTGCGCTCATTCCGGCCGCCAATATTGTAGACTTCGCCGACGTTACCGGCATGGTAAACCAAATCAATGCCTTTGCAGTGATCCAACACATACAGCCAATCACGTATATTTTTGCCATCGCCATAAATAGGGATATTTTCGCCACTGATGGCTTTGCGGATAATGGTTGGAATCAGCTTTTCGTTATGCTGTTTGGGGCCATAATTGTTGGAGCAGTTAGTAATCACCGTGTTCATGCCGTAGGTATGATAGTAACTGCGCACAATCATATCGCTGCCGGCTTTGCTTGCCGAGTAGGGCGAGTTGGGCGCATAAGGTGTCGCTTCGGTAAACAAGCCGGTTTCACCCAAGGTTCCGTAGACTTCATCAGTAGAAATATGATGAAAGCGACTGTCTTCATAGCCCGGTTTAAAGGCAAACGGTTTTTCCATCCAATATTTATAAGCGACATCAATCAGGGTAAAGGTGCCGTTAACATTGGTCTGTACAAAAACGCCGGGATTTTTGATGGAATTGTCGACATGGCTTTCCGCAGCAAAATGGATAACACCACGAATATCATGCCGGGTAAACAACTGCTCCAGTAAGTCACGGTCACAAATATCGCCGTGAACAAACGTATAACGGTCACTGCCGTCAATTTCGTCAAGGTTTTCAAGATTACCGGCGTAGGTCAACAAATCAAGATTAACCAAGTGATATTCAGGATACTTGTCTAAAAAGTAAGGCGCAAAATTACTGCCGATAAAGCCGGCGCAACCAGTGATTAAAAGGGATTTCATAAGGAGTTATTTCCGGTTAAATTTAAGTAGACATATTGATTGTAATTATTCAAGCCCATCGTTTTGCTCTCCCCCTTTGAAAAAGGGGGATTAAGGGGGATTTATCTAATAAAATCTCCCCTAACCCCTCTTTTTCAAAGAGGGGGACTGAATAATTACAAGAGTTTTACTCTGTCTTTAATAAGGAAAGACAGTCAATTAAACTGTCTTTCCAGTAAGGGATAGTCAGGTCAAAGGTGTTTTTAATTTTTGCCTTGTTCAGCAAGCTGTAATGCGGGCGGATTGCCGGTGTTGGATAGTCTTTTGTTTCTATCGGTTTAACCTGGCACGTCAGCGCCGAGAGTTCAAAGATGGCTTTGGCAAAATCATACCAACTGCAAACGCCTTCATTACTGAAATGATAAATTTCCGTTGCGGTTAAAGTCTCCAGTTTGGGATGTTGAATAATCGCCAGAATCGCGAGTGCCAAATCCCGTGCCGAGGTGGGCGAGCCGACTTGATCATAAATAACGCCCAACTCTTCACGTTCTTTGCCCAAGCGCAGCATGGTTTTGACAAAGTTATTGCCAAATTGTGAATACACCCAAGACGTGCGGATGATAACGGATTTTGCCGGATTAATGGCCAGCATCGCCTGTTCGCCTTCAAGCTTGGTTTGTCCGTAAATGCCTTGCGGATCGGTAAGATCTGTTTCGATATAAGGTTGGTAGTTTTTGCCGTTAAACACATAGTCGGTTGAGATATGTATTAAGGTGCTGTTAAGGGCTTTGGCAATACGCGCCAGCGTTTCGACAGCAGTGCTGTTAATGGCTCTCGCCAAGTCGGGTTCTGTTTGCGCTTTATCAACAGTCGTGTAGGCCGCACAATTAATAATAACGTCAAAGGTTTTATCAACAAACCAGGCTTGTATAGCCTCCGAATCACTTAAATTCAACTCGTTTCGACTGATAAAAGTAAAGGTAAAATCAGAATACAAGTCACTTAATTGACGAAGCTCGCTGCCCAGTTGTCCCTGTGCGCCGGTAACCAGTATGGATTTAGGCATAAAGGCTACCCGCATTAGCAAACAACTCCGCCTTATCCAGCGTGGGTTGGACGGTATCTTTTGCAGACAGTTGTAACTGTGCTTTTTCTACTTGCCAGTCAATGCCTAAAGACGCATCATCAAAAGCCAAGCCACGGTCATTTTCGGGTGAATAATAATTATCCACTTTATAAGCAAAAATGGTGTCATCTTCCAGCACCACAAAACCGTGGGCAAAACCGCGTGGTACAAACATTTGGCGTTTGTTTTGTTCGGACAACTCAACGCTGATATGTTGGCCAAAAGTCGGACTGCCGCTTCTAATATCTACCGCTACATCCAGCACCTTGCCTTTAATTACCCGCACCAGTTTGGTTTGTGAGGCGGGTGCCAATTGATAATGCAAGCCTCGTAATACGCCATAACTTGATTTTGATTCATTATCCTGAATAAAATTAACCGTAAAACCCAGAAATTCATCCAGCTTATCTTGACGAAAGGTTTCAATAAAGTAACCGCGTGCATCGCCAAAAACACGGGGTTCAATGATAATAACATCGGGGATGGCGGTTCTTATAAAGTTCATGCGCTTTCGGTTCCTTCGCCTGCGCGGCGTAACAGATATTGGCCGTATTGATTTTTTAACAGCGGCTGGGCTAATTGGATTAATTGCTCTTGAGAAATATAGCCCATTTCATAAGCAATTTCTTCAATACACGCCACTTTTAAGCCCTGTCTTTTTTCAATGGTCTGAATAAAATTGGACGCTTCCAGCAAGGATTCATGCGTGCCGGTATCCAGCCAGGCATAACCACGACCCATCAGTTCAACTTTTAAATTGCCTTGTTCAAGATACATTTGATTGACGGTGGTGATTTCCAGCTCGCCACGGTGCGAGGGTTTAATGTTTTTGGCAATCTCAACCACGCTGTTGGGGTAAAAATACAAACCCACGACCGCATAATTACTTTTCGGCTTAAGCGGTTTTTCTTCAATACTTAATACATTGCCTTTATCATCAAACTCGGCAACGCCATACTGGTCAGGGTCTTTAACATGATAACCAAACACCGTTGCTTTTTTATGCTCGGTCACATTGAAAACCGCGTGCGCCAGCATCTCGACCAAACCATGCCCGTAAAAAATATTATCGCCCAGCACCATACACACATCATCGTCACCAATAAAATCAGCACCCAGAATAAAAGCCTGAGCCAGACCATCCGGCGATGGTTGCACCTTATAAGAAAACGACATACCAATATCAGAACCATCACCCAACAACTCTTCAAAGCGGGGCAGGTCTTTGGGGGTAGAAATAATCAATATGTCCGTAATACCCGAAAGCATTAACGCTGACAGCGGATAATAAATCATGGGCTTGTCGTAAATCGGCGTTAGCTGTTTACTGACCCCTTTGGTAATCGGATAAAGCCTGGTTCCGCTACCGCCCGCTAAAATAATGCCTTTCATTTAATGCTCCATTAAAAATAAAAATAAATTAAATCGATTGTTGGTTGTGACTATTTACTGAAACACCGGAGCTTCGAGCACTCAGGTTAAAGAGGGAATAATAAATCGTCGTATTAGTGAATAATTACCCTTTAGCTAAAGGCTCTGAATAATTACAATTATTCCTTCTAATTTATATTGTCATTAAATGGGTTGATTATTTTTAAAGAATTCGCAATGAGTTTTCCATGCTGCATATCTTCTGTATAAAGTACCTCACATTGATTTATCAAAGCCGATGCAACTATGATGGAATCATAGTAAGATAATTGGTGATTAATTCTAATTTCTGAAGCAGCAATAAATGTTTCTTGTGAGATATTAACAACAGAGTAACGCTCGTAACAATTTACTATAAAAGAACTTATTTCGCTTTCCTGGAAGTGAAGCTTCTTGAGTAAATTGTTACTTACTTCGTTGATAACTTGTACAGAAATCGTTGGTGAGCCATTAAGAATGATATCTTTGGCAATAACTTGCTTAGAAGCCATTTTATCGCAAAAAGCATAAATAAAGATATTTGAGTCAATAAAACACTTAACGCTCATTGGCTTGTTCTCGGGAAAGAAAGTCAGTTGATGGATCGATATGTCTAGGGTTAGTAGAAAGTGTTTCAATGAAATCGGGTTGCTTTAAGTGCATAACAACGGCATCATCCTCAACCATGATGATAACTTTTGCTTTTTTGCCAGTGTAAAGCTTGTGAAATGTCTTAGGTATTTGAACAATTCCATTATGAATGTTAGCTTCAAATTCAATTGCGTACATAGTTATACCTTTATTGATTGAGTAGGGTAGATTTACGATCTGATAAATTATCATTATACGAAATATCTATATATGATCAGATGTTATTTTTAATGACTTCATCTAACAGGTTTTCTGACTCGTTGAAAAAAGCGACAATCAACCCCAGCATGCGCGTCTTGCCACAGGCTATCCTATAGCATAGTCGCTTCAAATAACGACTAAAAACAATGTAAATATACATATAAAATGAATATGACCCTTTTATCTTTTCGATCGCAAGCGAGAATAAGCGTTTCCGGCATCCGGTAAGAGTGTGCCGGAAACGCCAACACGCGCTACGCTTGGTTGGTCTTATTCCGGCCTACGCCTATTGTTGGTTATCGCTGAAATTTCCGAAATCAAGCATTAAAAACTTGAAGATTGGTAATTATTCACTTCCCCCTTTGAAAAAGGGGGAGAGCAAAGCGAGGGGGCAGAGGGGGATTTATCTAATAAAATCTCCCCTACCCCCCCTAACCCCTCTTTTTCAAAGAGGGGGACTGAATACTTACGAAGATTGAGTGTTAGGCTACGATGTGGTTACAAGATATGTTCCTGTGCTTCCTTAATCACAAACAAGCGACCTAAATCCAAAGCCAAGGTAAAACTCGGCGTGTACAATGTGACGCAAGCACTTTAAGGCGTCTTTTCCTGGAATCAAAATTATCCCCGTTGCCTCCAAAACCAGACGGGGGACATTCGATTGGCCACCTGAAAACAATATTTGAGTTCTTTTCTTCATTTGGGATCAATACACCTGCTATAAATTCCTCGATATGGCTAATGCCATCTTCAATCATAAGCGACTTTTTCTCCATTAATCGCTCTATATAGAAGTTTTTTTTGAAAAACATAATTTGTGTCCTGGCTCTATATTTACTCCAGCTTTTACGATCATGTTTATAAGCTGATCTATAGTCAATGGCTGCATCAAACGATGCTGGAAGTGTGTCCAATAAGGCCGAGAATTTGGGAAACTGAAGCCTACCAGTAACTTTAACAAAGTAGGCTGACTGATTAATAAGTCGACTTTTTTGAATTGAGTAGTCAATTATGCCAAGCTCTGGATAGCCATAGTGCATTCCGTTGGGTATATCATTATCCGGGCAATAAATGGCTTCAAAGTCCTTTGTACAGCCCTGCTGGGTAGCAAGTTCGTATGCCCACTCAAGATCCGGAGAAGAGTTATCACAATAAACGATGCCTGATATCCGTGGATCAGGATGAAGCATCCACGACTTCAAGGCTTCTTCATATTGTTGGCGCCTCTCTTGTATTTTTTCGGATGAAGCCCCGCTTGGCATTATTGTAGAGGTGAGGAGGATACATAAGGGGGAAGCGAATTTTGTTCTTTCAATCATTTGAAGAGCCTTTCTTAGTTGTGGCTGGATTTACTGTGAATTAAGCGTAACGTAAAGTAAAAGGGAGTTGCGCGAACCTGTCACCCATCACCTCTAGTACGAAGTGTTAGGCCAAATGCCAGAAACTTTCGCGTGTGACCAATGTAATGTGCTTTAAGTTTTAGGGCGCGTCGCTCCAAAATATGCCATGAAAGAATAGCCAACAGAATGGTGAAGGTGGCTGAAATCAGTATCATTTGGATCACAGAAACACCGGGAATCAATGCGGCAACCGATTGCTGAACCGGAAAGGCATAGATGTAAATGTAAATGCCATACGAGTAATCGCCTAACTGGTTGTATTTTCGGATAAGTCCGGATGGGACATAAGCCAGATAAAACAAAATGTAGGCACTAGCAAATACGTAGATAACAAAGAACGCGTGTTTATTGCTGGTTGCAACTGCAAGCCCAATGACAAGGAACCAGAATAACCAACGCGAGAGATTTATGTATTCTCTTAAGATGTAAAAAGTTGCACCAACAAAGAACATGAAAAATAATTTTGCAAATCGACTTACAGAGCTTTCAGGGCTTTCAAAATGAAAATAAAGATGCCCGGCAAGTATGTAAATACCGGCCATTAACGCAAATGTAACGACAATTACTTTGAATCCGATTAATTGTAATTTTGGTGTTATACGCAAGACAAACCAGACACTGGCCAAAACTGCGTACATACGCACTTCGTGAGGCATCGTCCAAAGCGACCCGTTGACCTCTCTATCATAGGGGGTGCTGTCAAATACGCCGGGTAAGTAATGAGCCACCCCCATGAATAAAGTTGCGCATTTAGCAAGGTAAATATAAGTTTCTGACAATGACAAGTAGGTTGGTATTGGTAATGTAGTGAATAACACACCAAGCAAAAAAACCGTTAAGAACAGCATCATTAGAAGGGCGGGGAATATTCGTAACGCTCTAGCCCATATAAATTCAATAATACTTTGTCGGTTCAATAGGCTAGATGTAACAAGAAAGCCGCTGGTTATAAAGAACACATCAACGGCTATTGATCCCATAGTCATGTCGAGGGTTCCTCGGAATGGCTCGGCATCCCCAGTTCCTATTGCCAATGCGAAACTGTGAGTCACCAACACTGCAAGTGCGGCAATGATACGGATAAGGTTGAAATTGTTGTCTCGTCCTTGGGAATAATTTGATAGTTTCATTGATCTTTGCCTAACGTGAAGTAGATACCTAAAAAGGTGTCTAGTAATTCTTTATAAAACCCCAAAATAGGTGTCTATAGATTTTCAGATAAATAATTTCGGTGCGAACGTATACCATTACTTTTAGGGACGGTATACGTGTGAGTTAAATTGTCGCGTAGTGGACGTTTAATTTTTGAAAGACTATATCCTTGTCTTATTTATTATTTTTGTTGATATTATCATAATTTATTTTTGTTAGCGACCTAAACTTGTACAAACTAAATCTACACCTCCCAAGCTACTAAACCAGATGCGTGACTGCATACGCGTCAAGCATTACAGTATCTGGCGACAAAGGTGGAATTGTTTTTAACTGCACCTGACAGTTGAGGGGGCAGTGTCGGCTTTTCTACGTACCAGCATTACAAAAACTTAATGGCTGCAATCACTATCCCGCCAACGGTGAGGGTAGTTGCAAACGACCAAATCATAAAATGATCCATGCGTGAGGTCAGTTGATCAAATAGCTTTAGCTGTTCTTACAGGCAATAGCTGAAGCTATTGCACTCCAGTTTTTTAAACAAATTGCGCTTGTTAACTTAGCGGCATTAGGGTGGTTTTTTTTGCAAGTTGCCGGATTAAACATACAATTTTACTTTTTAAACATTGAATCCGCCCGATTAAACATTTAATTTTGCCTGTTAAACATTGAATCCGCCCGATTAAACATTTAATTTTGCTTGTTAAACATTGAATCCGTCCGATTAAACATACAATTTTGCCTGTTAAACATTGAATCTGCCCGATTAAGCGTTTAATTTTGCCTGTTAAACATTGAATCCATCCGATTAAACATACAATTTTGCCTGTTAAACATTGAATCCGCCCGATTAAGCGTTTAATTTTGCCTGTTAAACATTGAATCCGCCCGACTAAACATTCAATTTTACCTGTTAAACATTTAATTCTCCCGACTAAGCATTCAATCATCCTGATTAAGCGTTTAAAACTCTTAATCAGCAACACCACAGATAAAATCTATTGTTCATCACCGGCAAGCATTTTTATAACAGCCCATAAAAAATATTTTTTACAGCCTATAGCTTTATTAATTTAATTGACTATAGTATAGGCGCGTTAAATTTTTGAAATTTTACAGGAGGTCGTTATGAAAAAGATCAAAGTGGTATTAGATTTTATTCAATTTGCAGTCTCACAAAAAATCGCATTTTACCGTAATGTTATCGCCAAGCTAACCGATAATCCCATTTATCCAAATCCAGAAGTACCCTTGGCAGATGCTAAAGCCGTAGTTGATGATTTTGAGGCGGCTAGTGTGGCAGCGCGTGATGGAGGTCATACGGCTGTTTCAAATATGCATGACAAAGAAACCGCCGCCGATGCCGTGTTTCGTATTCTGGTCAATTATGTTATTAACATAGCCGACGGTGATGAAACAAAAATCTTAAGCAGTGGCTTTCATGTATCAAAACAACCGGTGGCTCAACAAAAAGCCCGATTAGTTGTTAACGATGGTAGTCATAGCGGTAGTGTTAAATTAGTTGCCAAAGCCATCGATAAAGCGGGTGCCTATATTTGGCAATACGCCAAAGACGCCCTGCCAACTAATGAAAGTGAGTGGATAACAGTAGCAAGCACCACACAGTCATATTATGAATTAGATGGGCTGACTGTCGCCGCCACGTATTATTTTAGGGTTGCAGCGGTAACGCCTACAGGCACAACCGATTTTTGCCCACCGGTATCAAAAATAGTGGTGTAAATCTTGGGATAAAACAAGCAGGTGCCTTTATTTAAAAAATGCCTATAAATTAGCATTCCCACGCTCCGGTGCCAGCGTGGGAATGCAGCACCAGACATTCCTGCGCAGGATGTGATTGATGCAAATATGCTTGAATAAAAAGGGATGCGATTTTTTACATGCACCAGCGTTACAAAAATTTAATGGCTGCAATCACTATCCCGCCAACGGTGAGGGTGATTGCAAATGACCAAATCATAAAATGATCCATGCGTGAAGTCAGTTGATCAAAACGCTTGTCTACTTGGGCTACCTACTTAAGGCGGGACAAGCCCGCAAGGCTTAACTTTGGCAGCACGCAGAAAATATC
>JBAXTQ010000086.1:0-14180 GCA_037130115.1 Methylococcaceae bacterium | reverse complement strand
ACAAGGTACAAGGTACAAGGTACAAGGTACAAGGTACAAGGTACAAGGTACAAGGGCAGTTCCTTTAACCTTGCACCTTGTACCTTGTACCTGCTTTTAACCTTTAACCTTTACTCGACCTACCCAAATATAAGCTATCACCAAGGCAAGTCCGCAACAGAGTGCTGCCACTGAATAAACAAACTTTGGCCCCAATGATTCCCAGTAATAGCCGCTATAAAGACTACCCAGCACGCCACCCACACCAAAACTAAGACTGCTGTATAAAGCCTGCCCTTTGCCCTGATGCTGATCACCAAAATAAAGATGAACCAGATGTATGGCAACCACATGGGTACCGCCAAAAGTCGCGGCATGGAGTAATTGAGCAAAAATCAACAAGCTCAAATACTCGGGACACCAGCCTATAATTAACCAGCGACCGATAGCCATCGTCAAACTAAATAATAAAATAGCTCTTAAAGAAAAACGTTTTAACAAGCGCCCCATGTAAATAAATAAAACGATTTCCGCCAACACGCCCAGCGCCCAAAGTAATCCGGTGACGGTTGCCGAGTATTGATAATGCTTTAAATAAATAGAATAAAAAACGTAATACGGTGAGTGCGCAACCTGCAACAATATATTAACCACAAAAAAGGCCAACACTTCGGGTTTTTTTATGATTTGCAGCATCCCCAGCGGCACTGATTTGTAATTGACAGGCTTGGCCTCAGGGGTTATTAAGGTCACCCACCAATTTAAAATCAATAGCGCGATAATCACAAAGGGAAGCATTGCAACGGGTTGTTTATCCAGCAACCAGCCCACACCCAATACCGTTACAATAAAACCAACCGAACCCCAAAGTCTTATTTGACTGTAACGGTGCGCTTTGTTTTTTAAATGGAACAAGGTGACCGCTTCAAATTGCGGCAACACGGCATTCCAAAAAAAACTAAAAGCGACGGTTATCCAGGCAAACCAGACATAATTGTGCGCAAACAAAAAACCGGCAAACAGTAAGGCTGCAAAAAATGCCGCCAGACGAATTATTCGTAAACTTTTTCCGGTATGATCGGCAATCCAGCCCCACAAATTGGGTGCGATAATTTTTGTACCCACCAGAAACGCAGAAAGCTCGCCAATTTCAACGGGATTAAAGCCACTGTCTTTTAAGTACAAACTCCAGTACGGTAAAAAACCGCCCAAAGTTGCGAAATAAAAAAAATAAAAACCTGACAATCGCCAGTACGGAACAGACATTGTGTTATTTATGTAGGGAGTGTTTTTTGTGGATACCCGAAAATATCATCATTTAACATGGGCAACCACAAAAGAATTAAGAAGGGCAAGCCTATACGACCTGCCCCCACAGGGATTACCGCAAAATCGGCAATCCTGAAATAACACCGCTATTTTGGGCTCGATGACGCAGAAAATGATCCATCAGCACAATCGCCATCATCGCTTCTGCAATCGGGGTGGCACGAATGCCAACACAGGGATCATGACGACCTTCCGTCACCACATCAATCGCTTCACCTTGCTGATTGATACTTTTACCGGGCAGACGCAAACTGGCGGTAGGTTTTAGCGCAATGCTGGCAGTAATGACTTGACCACTGGAAATGCCGCCCAAAATACCGCCGGCATGATTACTTAAAAAACCGCCTGGCGTCATTTCATCCCGAAATTTCGTACCTTTGGTATCAACGCAAGCAAAGCCGTCACCAATTTCCACGCCTTTTACGGCATTAATGCTCATTAAAGCATGTGCCAAATCGGCATCCAGACGATCAAAAATGGGCTCACCCAAACCGGGCGGAACATTCGTCGCCACCACCTCAATTCTTGCGCCTATCGATTCGCCTTCTTTGCGCAAGGCATCCATGTAGGCTTCCATTTCAGGGACTTTATCGGCATCCGGGCAAAAGAAAGGATTGCTGTCAATAATTGACCAATCCAGCTTTTCAATTTTTATCGGGCCGAGTTGAGATAAATACCCGCGAATTTCTATACCGGCCTGCTCTTTAAGATATTTTTTGGCAATACCGCCAGCTGCAACTCGCATGGCTGTTTCACGCGCTGATGAACGCCCGCCGCCCCGATAATCTCTAAAACCATATTTCTGCTGGTACGTATAATCGGCATGACCGGGTCTAAACGTATCCGCAATTTTGGAATAATCTTTAGAGCGTTGGTCGGTATTTTCAATCAGCAGACCAATCGGCGTACCCGTGGTTTTACCTTCAAACACACCCGACAAAATCCGGACTTCATCCGCTTCGCGCCGTTGCGTGGTATGTCGTGACGTACCCGGTTTTCTGCGATCAAGATCGTCCTGTAAATCCGCTTCTGTCAAGGCCAGTCCCGGAGGACAGCCATCAACGATACAGCCAATGGCAGGGCCATGACTTTCACCAAACGACGTAACGGTAAATAATTTTCCTATCGTATTTCCAGACATATTAATGCAAAGCCGCTATAAATAATTCGTGATAATAGTTAACCTGTTCAGCAGTCAGTAAAAAAACACCGTCTCCGCCCCGCTCAAAATCCAGCCAGTAAAAGGGTACATCAGGGAAAGTGTTTTGTAGCGTTTCTGCACTACTGCCCACTTCCACAATCAAAATCCCCTGCTCTGCCAAGTAATCATTGGCATCAGCCAGAATGCGAATCACAAGATCCAGGCCGCTAAGACCGCCTTTAAAACCCATGTCCGGTTCTGCACGAAACTCTTGCGGCAACTGCTCCCATTCTTCATGACTTACATAAGGGGGATTACTGACGATAACATCGTACAAAACCGGGGGCAGTGCTTTAAACAAATCGGACTGATAAAGCGTCACCGCGTCGGCTAGCTGATGTTTTTCTACATTGATTTCAGCGACCGCCAAGGCATCCACTGATAAATCGACGGCATCGACCAAAGCCTCTTGAAAAGCATAAGCACAGGCGATGGCAATACAACCACTACCGGTACACAAATCCAGAATGCGTCCGACCTGCTCTTCTTCTACCCAAGGTGAAAAACGTTGTTCGATTAATTCGGCAATCGGTGATCTGGGCACCAAGACTCTCGAATCAACATAAAACGACAGACCGGCAAAAATAGCTTCATGCGTTAAATAAGCCGCTGGTATCCTTTCATTAATCCGTCTGTCAATAATGTCAATCACTGCCTGACGTTCAGTCATCGTTAGTACCGTGTCCAAATAAGCTTCGGACAGATTATAAGGCTGATAAACGGTATGCAAGACCAACGCCGCCGCTTCGTCAAGCGCGGTAACAGTGCCGTGACCAAAACTGACCCCGGCTTGGGTAAACTGGCTGGCACCCCAACGCATATAATCACGCAAGGTTGATAAGGTGGTTAAAACTTCAAAAGGCGTTGTTTGCATTATTTTACAAAGGTAATCAGGAGAAACGGAGATTAATTTAGCCAACGATTTTAAACTAAATGCGCAATAAGGTGGTAAGTTTAGTTAAGCGGCTATCTAAAATGGATTGAGCCGTGAACCTGAAAAAATTTATTCACCACGAAGACACGAAGGACACGAAGTTTTCTTTCTTCATAGCCTTCGTGATAATCATGATTTAAGATTTTTTAAATCAGGAAAAACCCGGATTACTTGGCGGCTTCTTCCGTAAAAACCCCAAAACTCATAATACGTTGATAACGTTGTTCAAGTACTTGATCAATATCTTGGTGTATCAAGTCTTCCAAATGACGATTCAAGGCTTCTTTTAAATTTAAGGCAATCATTTTAAAGTTTCTATGACCGCCACCCAAAGGCTCTCTAACCACTTCATCCAGAAAACCCTGTTCACGTACACGGTCAGAGGTAATACCCATCGCTTCGGCGGCTAATTGTGACTTATCAGCACTTTTCCATAGAATGGATGCGCAACCTTCCGGTGAAATAACCGAATAAGTACTGTATTCCAGCATGATTAAACGGTCACCCACACCAATCGCCAACGCACCACCCGACCCGCCTTCACCGATAATGGTACAAATAATGGGGGTTTTTAGTTTAGCCATTTCAAACAGGTTTCTGGCAATGGCTTCACTTTGTCCACGTTCTTCGGCACCAATACCGGGATAAGCGCCGGGGGTATCGATTAAACAAATAACCGGAATTTTAAAACGCTCCGCCATTTTCATAACGCGCAAGGCTTTGCGATAACCTTCAGGGCGTGGCATACCAAAGTTACGATAAATTTTTTCTTTGGTATCGCGGCCTTTTTGATGACCAATGACCATGACAGGCAATCCGTCCAGACGCGCCAATCCGCACACAACAGCCGGATCATCCGCATAAGTCCTGTCACCATGCAACTCATGAAAATCAGTAAAAATATGCTCAACATAATCCAGCGTATAAGGTCGCCCCGGATGCCTGGATAATTGAGAAATTTGCCAATCAGAAAGATTACTAAAAATAGATTCCGTCAGCGCCTGACTTCTATCCTCCAGTTGCTTAAGTGCATCGGAAATATTTATTTTATTATCGAACTCTACATTGCGGAGTTCTTTTATTTTCGCTTCTAATTCAGCGATCGGTTGTTCAAAATCGAGAAATTTTAGGTCCATGGAAACATGATCAAAGCAGTGAGATTAAAAGGTATTTTATAGAAATCCAGCAATTATTTCTAAATTAATTCAGTATTTGCTAATCATCAACCTGCGTTATAGCCATTTTTATAGTAAACTTGCCCCATCAACCACATAAACAGAGCGACCTCTTTAAGGCCGAACAGCACAGATAAAGCGGTTCGAGACTAGTCTGTTCGCCGTTTTTTGGTGTTCCTTTTAAACCGTTCGTGGTCAGTCTGTCGAACCGTTCGTGGTGAGCCAGTCGAACCATCAACCCAACAACTTCTCTTAACTTATGTTTACAATTACCAAAGAAGTTTATTTTTGCTACGGGCATCGATTAATGAATCATCCCGGTAAATGTCGCAATTTACACGGCCACAGTGTCAAAGCATCCATTTCAATACAACAAGAACAGCTCAATGATCAAGGCATGGTCTGTGACTTTTCTGATATTAAAGACTGCGTAGAAGCTTACATTGACAACGTCCTTGATCATAACTTTTTGCTCCATAAGGATGACCCGATTATCCCGATGCTGATAGAAAACAACGAGCGTTTTCTTGCCCTTGATGAGCATCCCACCGCTGAAGTTTTAAGTAAAATGATTTACCAACATTTAAAACAAGCCGGTTTTAACGTTGCCCAAGTTGTATTATGGGAAACGGCCAGTGCCCATGCTTGCTACCGGGAAAGCTGACATAACCCATGAGCTTTGTTAATCCGGTCAACAAGTCATACTGTCTGGAACAAATCTGCGAATCCAACTACCAAAAACTGCTTCAGTTAATGCCGGATTTGCTCACGCTTAAAGAAACCGCAATTGGGCTTGCACACCACAACACCACCCTTCATATTACCGTTATTGAAAGCACGCCCTACACAATGACGGTTGAACTTAGTCATTGTTTTAACAAAAATCTTGATGAATTTCTGGAGCCCGCCGTCAAAATACGACTTTATTTGGACGCACAACTGGCTGAAGTATTAAGTGATCACGCCCGCGCCAGCGTAGCGCAAGTCTTTAAAAATCCTGGCTTAAGCAAGGAAATAATGAATTACAAATGGCGCTTGAATTATTTTCTGCAAAAATGGCTGGATCACTGTTTAAAAAAAGATTATCAATTTAGCAAAACAGTCGATTGCGTTGCGTTAAGCTGAATGACATAACCGGATTAAATCAAGTAATGACTATTTTATTCCCTTCAATCACTTCACCGATAACACACGCTTTGGAGATGCCATGTTGATGAAGGGCTTTTAGACAGTCTTCTGTTTGATGAGAAGGTACTGAAAACAATAAGCCACCACTGGTTTGGGGATCAAAAAGCGCAGGGAAGTTTTGGTTATTTATATCCTCGCTCAATACGGTACGTAACGATTGATGATTTTTACCGGCAATTGATGCAAAATAGCCTTTTTCAAATAATTGATTAACGCCATCGAATAAGGGAATCGCTTTATAATCAATTTTAATACCTAAGCTGTTATCATTATTTTTACCCAGCATTTCAACCGCATGGCCTAACAGGCCAAAGCCGGTAATATCCGTGCAACCGGAAACAGCAAAAGACCGGATAGTTTCCAGGGCTGTTTTGTTGGATTGCAACATACTGGAAAGCACCTCATCCACCCATTTTCCATTGGCTTGGGCAAGCATATTAGCAGCAAAGATGACGCCCGTGCCGATAGGTTTGGTGAGAATCAATTGGTTTCCGGATTGTGTCAGTTGTTTTCTTAACACCTGCGTCGGTGCGACTTCTCCCTGAACGGCAATGGCAATAGCAAGCTCCGCTCCTTCACCGGTGTGGCCGCCAACCAGTGCAGTGGCGTTTTTGGTCAAAACATCCAGAACACCTGACATCACTTGAAAAATATCTTCTCCATGAATCTTCTCGGCAGCGGCGCAGAGCGTTAAACCGACTTGCGCGGTCTTGGCAATACCGCCCATGGCGTAAACATCGCTTAAAGCATGTTGGGTTGCAATTTGACCCAGCAAATAAGGATCTGAAATAAAAGAACGAAATTGATCAATGCTTTGCAAGCACAAGGTATTCTCGGAAACTTGAGTTAACGCACAGTCTTCCCCGTCCTTAACACCCAGCAACACAAAGTCGTCTTGAGGAATCGTCAGTTTATTCAGGCTTTGAGTGAGCGTGGAGGCAGCCAATTTACTGCCACAGCCGCCGCAGGTGTTGTCTTGCCAATCTTCAGGAACAAGCGTTTTTTTTGGCACCGGCATGACTTTTCCAACATGCCCGGGATTTACCGCAAAAGTTTCTGCCTGAAAACGCGCCATAAAACGTTTATCGATCCAGTCTTTAACCGTCCATAACAGCGCAGGCGATAACACTCTCAGGAGAGAAGCGCTATCTTGATGAACCAGCGCTTTCTTGTCGCCAATCGTTATTAAAGACAGCACATTTTTTTTGGGATGAAAGGTTTTTAACGAGGCTTGTCGGGTGAAAAAAGCGCGTATATTGTGCTCAAGCGTCATTCCTTGCCTGACGGCATAGACACCCGCTTTTTTCAAGGGCGATGGCGAGAAGTGAATACAATCTCCCGCTGCAAAAAGTGAATCTTCATGCTCAACGAGCAGTTTTTCAGTCACTTTTAAAAAACCGTCCTGGTTTACCGGAAGCCCGGAATTTTTAAACCATTCGGGCGCAGCTGCTTGGGTGGCTATCAGCGCCCTATAAAAAATATCAGTATGAACAAGCCCATTAGCGCCTTTAAGCACCAAACCGTTTTCCTGCACTTCAAGTACTTCGGTATTTTGGTAGAGGGTTATACCCAATTCTTTAAGCGTTTTTAATAGCTGTTTCTGGGCTTGACGATCTTTTTCCGAAACCAGAGTGTCATGTCGGTGAATAAGACTCACCGTGGCGTTCCACTGGTTTTTATCGATTAACATTTTCAGGATAATCGAGATTTCAACCCCGGCAGCACCGGCACCAACAATCGCCAGCGGCAACAAATCATTGCCTTTATAATCTTTTAGGTCAGTCATTAACTGATCCCAATGGGTAATGAATTGTGAAATCGGCTTAAGCGGAATAATTTTAAAAGCCGACTCTTGCGCTAATTTTTCTATGGGTCTGGGTTCAATACCCACATTAATTGACGCGCAGTCATAATTGATATCTACCCTATTCTCCAGCTGGATTTTTTTTCTTTGTGGATCTATCCCGATAATTTTGGCTTTGATAAAGCGCAGACCCAATTCTTCGCAGAGCCTTCTTAAATCAAAATGACAGTCTTCATAAAGATAATACCCTGCCAAATAACCCGGAATCATGCCGGAGTAAGGCGAATGGGTTTGATCGGATATTAAGGTGATTCTAAGACCGCCCAAGGGATTCATGGCCATCATCTTTAAGACCTGAATATTGGCATGACCACCGCCAAGTAAAACCAAATCGGAAACAACCGGCGTTGCGTTTTTATTCATCTTGCAACCTCTTTAAAAAATCCAGACACTCCTGCCAGGAACCTTGATATAAGGTTTTTCGTGGCTTTAAAGACAGTGAATGCTGATAAAGTTTGTCGTAGTAGTGTGAGAGCAAACGTTCAATCCAGTCGAGATGAGCGGCAATATCCTCTTCAGCCATTACTTCAGCTTTAAACGCCAGCCTCAGAATACCTTTAATTTTATCGCACTCCAAGCCCCCCAGCTTATTTCTAATTCGTTCTATATTTTGCGAAAAGCTCTGTTCCAATTCACACAACGGCCGTCCGTTTGCTAAAGGCATTTGAATATATTCTTTAAAAATTTCAAATGCCCGCTCTCGAACCGGTGTTTCAATCACCACCATGGGCGCTGGAATCATTCGGGCATAAAAGCTGTCAGGCAAGTGACAGCGACCAATATTGGGGCTTTCATCCTCAAGAACAAAATAATCAAGCACTTGACACAGTGCTTGTGCCAAACTGTTTTCAAACGTAGCTTGTTGCGGTTGGTACTCTCCAAAATGTGCTCCAAAAGCACTGCCTCTATGCTTGGCAAGACCTTCAAGATCAACAAAATTTTTGAGTTTATGGATTAAGCGGGTTTTTCCGGAGCCTGTCATACCGGAAAGAATAATAAAAGGAACAGGATTTTCGACCGTATTAAGCGCCTCATGCCGTAAACCTTTATAACCGGAATCAACCCGAAAAACTTCACCGCCATTTTGGACTATCCAGTCTTGGGCTAATTGAGAACGCAAACCGCCCCGCCAGCAAAAAATTAAAGCCGGTTGTTGAGGATGGCTTTTAATCGACTCACACCAGTGCTGAATCAGTTGATCTTTGTAAGCGCCACTGACAAGTTGGTGTCCAAGTACCTTTGCCGCCTCAGAGCCTTCAGTTTTATAGGTAAGTCCGACATCATGGCGATGTAAATCTGAAAGTATGGGAATATTGACCGTACTCTCAAAGTGCGCTTTTTCATATTCTCCCTGCGACCTGACATCAATGACAGACGGGTTATTAGTGCTGCAAAGCCGTTTAAAAGCATCGGAAGCGGGTATGACCGGATATTTGTTCATAGTTTCTATTGTGACTGGGAATGGGCAATATTAGGCATACTTCATAGAATTCCCAAAGTAGTTGACACTTTTTTTATCACAAAAAATGCCAACAATCTTTGTCGGGTTAGGCTGTCACTAACTCCATAGACATCAACTTAAGACATTTCACCACGAAGACACGAAAAACACGAAGATTTTCTTTGGTTTTTCTTCGTGAACTTCGTGTCTTCGTGGTGAATTAATATCTTTTTTTACCCACTACGATTCACATATAGCCAATAAAACTAATCTTTGAAAAAGTTATCAAGCTTTTTCTGGTCTGATTGCTTGAATGATCGAATCAGGTTCTTAAAGTTTTCATCCAGGTCTTGTTTGAGCATGTTGACCTTTAAATGCTCAATAATAGTTTGTTCCCGGTTGGCGAGTTCAGTAAATTGCCTCACAGTCTGATGACGTTGATGGATAAACTCATGTAATTTGCTTTGGGTTTCTACCAGATCGACTTTTGCTTCATACACGCCAACTCGCGCCATCTTTAGTACCACTGCCAGCATATCAATGGCTAGAAACAACAACATAAAAATTAGAAATATCAATAAATTATGCCAAGAAATGCCCTCATTGGGAAAAATAAGTTGATTAAGTATTTCTGTTTGAGTCAACACGTCGGGCTTTAAATTGGTAATAATCGCCTCTTTTTCTGCACAGCGACGGTTCATGAGACTTTGTTGCTCATTAAGCGACTCGATACTTTTTTGATCCAACTCGCGCTGTCTGACGCGGGTTGTTTTTAACTCATCGCGTTCTTTCTCGCATTGTTCCTTTGCTGACAGTTTGACTTCGAGTAAATGGTCGGCAACTCTTTCGTTAAGCTGGCTGATTTGACCTTCCAGCGCCACCATTTCTTTACCCAGCTTTATACTGTCATCTTTCCGGTCACTTGCCTGACTTAACCATTTTTTGCATTGCGTCCCTTTTTTGCAACCACTCACGCCGGTAAAACCGGTACCGACCGTCCCTTTTTTTTCTTTCTCGGCGTTGGCAATAAATAGTGCAACATCTTGATCAGCCTGTATTTGCTTGGCTTTTAAGCCCTCCAGATCCTGATTTAACTTTTCAATAGCGGGTGTCTCTGCCTGAGCTGAAAGCGGTGCGTTATCGTTACAAATGGCGGGTTCAAAAAGTTGATTACTGTTCTTTAATTCAGTACGAAGCAGCGCTGTTTTTTCATCCAACAAGCGAAGTTCGCTTTGCGGATTTTTTAAATCACACTGCAAAGCCAGATTATTGCGTTCGCTTTTAATGCGCCCGTCGTTATAAGCCGCCTCTATACGTTCACTGAACAACAACAAAACAACCGGATGAGCAACCGTGACGGCAATCAGTAAAGCAATTGAAAACCGCAAAGAAAACTGCCCCAGTTTCCCCCAAAACGAAAAGCCTTTCCGGTAAGTCGCCAATAAGGCTCTATCCATCAGCAAAATCATGCCTGACCATAACAGAGCGACAGGAACGATGACATAAACACTAAAATTTAAGGTATAAAGCAAAAACGAAGCGGTAACAATCGCCAATAAAGCAGGAATCAAAACAGCTCCGCCGAGTGCTGCATGTTTTTTTTGTTCTGATTCCGGGCAAGTTGCCAAGATTTTGGGACTGACACCGGATAGCCAAATAAAAAATGTTTCCAGTTTATTAACTGAAAGCTTGGCTTCAGGTGAATTATTCGTTACCTTTGAATTTTCAAATGTGTCGGTAAAATGCTTGAACTCTTCTATGGAAAAATTAAAACCGTGTTCTTTGGCAAAATTATGGATGGTTTGGTTTCTATAGTCACTGGGAACTATTTGTAAATGGTTAACGAAAAGTTGAAAAAAATCGAAATCATACCGGATTTCTTGATAAAAACGCTGTACTTCTCCAAGCGACATGTAGATAGTTTCCTTTTAATAGAACGAATGGCCCGCAAACAATTAAATCAGTTGCCAACTTTTTGAATGCTTGG
The DNA here is from genome assembly GCA_037130115.1 of Methylococcaceae bacterium. Classification (GTDB taxonomy): domain Bacteria; phylum Pseudomonadota; class Gammaproteobacteria; order Methylococcales; family Methylomonadaceae; genus Methylobacter_C. Next base: position 3,082 of record JBAXTQ010000086.1, on the reverse strand, counting down.
TGTGTTTTTTTAACTACCCAATTTAGTCAAGACAAAAAACCGAAGTTGAAGCGGGCAGATTGATAGGTAGTTTACTTTAATTATCGTCTATTTCATCAGAAACCGTCATCAAATAGAAGCTGATTTTTGGAAGAATGGCCTAATGAACAATTGGGTGATTATTGATTTAACTTGATATTTAAGTTTTTAAGCTTGAACAAACACCAGAGAAACGTGGATTGGGATTGTTTACTTTTGGGGTGTGTGATATTGGCTCTTGACCGGTACCGGATAACTGAAGGCGAGCTGTTCTTGATGAATCCAACCTATAAAACTACCGCTTCGACCAAGCAAAGCGGTAGTTAACTTTTAGGCTACCAACTAAGGCGGGACAGATAACTTTCCGGGAACGCCGAGCCCCAGCCCGGCACGGGGTAGTCAAGCCGATTCTACGCCGAGCTGGGGCTCAGCGCTCCCGGAATCAATAGACCGGTTTTATTTATCTGTCTCGCTTTAAATTGGCAGCCAACTTTTACAACCCGATTAGGGAGCTCTGCTTACCATTAAGGTATCAGCTTGCAATTTTAAAACTTTAGCTTTTTTCAACATAACATTACGTAGCGCAGGTAATTGCACCAGGGAGGCGGAGTATTCCCATTGATAAGCCCCTTTCAACTTGTTTACTGCCTCGGGATAAGGTAATAATTGCCCTTCTGTCAGCACTTGAATGGCATCTTCGGTATCGGCCAATGCCAGCAAAGTGATCTCCCTTCCATTAGCTGCGTTTAATGCGCTGGCTTGATCATCCAGTGCATTGGAATTGCGAATATTTTCCAGGGCATTGATCGTTCTTAAAAATAAAGATACCGCGACTACTTGCGAAGAGCTAATCTTGGTGGTTCTATCTGCGTTAGACGAGGTAAGATGACCCGGCGAGAGGTTAAACTCGTCCGTATTATAATAAGCAACGGCTTCTTCTATGCTGCTTACGCTGTTGTTATGAAAGAAAGGTGCCGTATCGGCCGCTTCAATCAAACTGGGCGCATTAAAACGGCCTTCGCCATAACTACACGGGGTATCCGCATCATTATCACTGCACCAGCCTTTTACATCGACATCCCCAATACCGCCGTCTACCGCTATGGTTGGATCCAATAATACCGCCGGTTGATCTTTCATTAATTCAATACCGGTATTTCGGGTAGGATTGCCACCCGTTGTAGAGCTAATCGCGCCGGCATTGCTGTGACAACCATTACAATTGGCGGACTTGCCCAAGACGGCTTTACCAGAAACAACCGGATTATTTTTTTGGTTAAACAGCACCAAACCGCGTTGTACTATTTCGGAAGCAAAAGTCATTTTACTTAAGTTTAACTCCTGGCTACGCCCCAATGAGAGCATATACGCTTGCAATGCATTTAATTCGACATCGGTAGGCAAGCGAAAATCAGCGCCCGGGGTTCTTGCCAAAGACTTGGTACAATGCTGAACGATTGCACCGATGGCAAATTCGCGCAGCGAGCCGGTTCCCACCGAGCCATCGCCAGACCAACCGAGCGCGTTGACAAATTCTTCATCCAGCGCAAACTCACCCTTCCCGCCATTGGGGTTCATTAAGAGTTCGGTGGTTATTGTTTTAGACAAACCCAAGGTATGTGGCACACTACGCATCACCCCCGGTTTATCAAAGCCGTCTATGTTCGCCAAAACCAAGCCCAGTTGCCGCATTAGTTTTGGATTTTCCAAATTGGCAAGTGCCGGATTGGTTTCAGCGACAAACAATGGATCAGATAGTGGCAGATTAGCGATATATTTGGGATCAATCGTATGATTATTATCCAATCGATGACAAGTGGAGCAGGTACGGCCATTGCCATTAAAGGTTTCGTTAACAAAAAGTCGGCGACCTTCTGCAATCTGCGCCCCCATCACACTGGCTAAATTGGTTTGATTGGCATCAGCGGCAAGTGCCAACTTGGGCAATAAAAAATCGAACGCAGACCCGGTTTCAGGCAAGGAATTGACCTGCCCCACATTCGCCTGAGCCCACGGTTTATCTGAATAATACAAATTCTGCAAAAAATCGGGAGCCCCTGCAATAACGAGACTTTGATCCGGACTTTTACCTGCCAGGGTGACCGTTACCATATCGATTTTAAAATCAGCCAAGTCGATTCGATTGATTTGTGTAGAAAGTTCGGCAACATCATTTTGTTGACTTAACGTGCCAAGTCGAAAAAAACCGTCTCCGATTTCCGGCTTAACGGTACGATTGTCGCCTTCACGATTATCAACCAACCAGACATCGTAAGCTTGCTTGTCAAGACCTTTCACTTTAACAGACAGTACGCCATTTATCAGGTTAAGATCCATAACACCGCGAGCCTTTGAGGTGGTGTTTGATAAAATTTTAGAATGCGCCAGTGCTAAGTGCAGCGTGGTAGCATTTCCGCCTCGTGCTTCATAATTTTCTTGCCATTGACCATAAATGCCTTTCAATGCATCCAGGTTGCCATGACCTAAAACTACCTCGCCGTTGGTTTCAGATTTAAAGGCGTAATGAGTAACGCCGCCACTGATAAGAACCATAATTGTGATCAATGCCAATAGTCGTTTTCGTGTCATTTTTATGTGTTATTTAAAATAGTAATAAAGTTAAGGCGATATTTCTTTATAAAAGTCGCTTAAATTAGCAGTTCAATTACCACGGATAATTGCAATCAACTTATCCTGGTTTTAAGTCTGGGTTTCGTCAGTATTTAATTAAACTAACAGGCTAGTTACTAGCAATATTTATACCATAAAAATATTGTAGTAATTACCCAGCTTCGCGAGGCAATGACTTATTAAACCAGGTTATTTAACACAAAAAATTGCATTATTAGGTCATATCACACACTTTTAAAATAAAAAAATAGCGTATTTAAAGTAACAAGTACCCGTCAGGCAGTTACCACACTTAACAACCTATAACTCAATCTTCAAGTTTTTAGTTTTTGATTCCAGTAGACGGTCTATAACAAGCAATAGGCGTAGGCCGGAATCAGACCACCCAAGCGTAGCGCGTGGTGGCGTTTCCGGCACTCTCGTTCAGCGTGCC
>JBAXTQ010000085.1:0-14348 GCA_037130115.1 Methylococcaceae bacterium | reverse complement strand
TTGCTTGATTGGGAAAATCCTGCTTTTAATGGGTAAAATATTCTCCAGAAATCACTTAATGACTAACCTGGGCAATCCAGTCTTGCAGGTTGTAATAATTGGTGATGCGGGCCACTTTGTTATCACGGATTTCAAAAAACGCACCTGCGGGTAAGTGGTATTTTTGTCCTTTTGCTGCTGGCAGACCTTCATCTGTTTTAATATATTCACCCAATACCACGAATTCAGCAGCGGCGCGTTTGCCATCGGCTGTCGCCATAATAACCATATCAACCAGTTGTTCTTTGTAATTAAAATTCATGCACGCCATGAACTGGGTAAAGGCTTCTTTGCCAGTTTCCCGCTTGCCTTGATTAATGTCATGGATCACATCATCAGTAAGCAAATTTAAAAATGTATCCATATCGCCGCCATTAAAAGCCGCATAGTAGTTTTCTACCAAGTTAATACTGTCTTGTTGATTCATGTTTTTCCAAGTTTATAAGTTAGTAATATTAGCATTGTCCATGAAAAGCACGAAAACCAAAAGCTTCCAAGCAACACGATAAATAGTTATCTTTGTGAGGCAAGATTGCAAACCTCCAACCGGCGTGGAGTTTTTATGTATTTTTCATTCGGACGTGATTATTCTTCCGATAGCTTATAGACGGCAAACAACAACAATGCAGCTGTCAACACCGCTATACCAATAATTGCAAGTAAACCCATTAGCATAACTATAACTCCTTGATCTCTTTTGTTCTTTGAGAAATCTTGATTATCAATAAAAAAATAACTGCTAATAAAAATACGGTAAAAAATGCGCCAAGCCAAAATATAGAATCTACATGACTATCATCAAATCGTTTGATTATTCCACCCACTACAATTATCAACATACCGAATGTCAAACTCATTGCCACTCTTAACGTATTTAAAATTTCTTTAACTTCATCTAATTTACTCATAATTTCACAATACATTTTAATTTAATGACTGTCAATTTTTAATCAACGCGTAACGGTGCAACCCCGTTACGCGTGAGCATAACCTGTTCAACTATTGTTTTTGGATTCACTTCTCTATTTATTCTTTCGTGCTTTTCGTGGACTAAAATTTTAAATCAATCCTTTCCCCAGCCGCCCTCACGCAAGGTTACGGTTCGGTTAAATACCAGTTTGCCGTCAATACTGTCCACAGCATCCAGGCAAAAATAACCGGTTCTTTCAAATTGATAGCGACTTTCCGGCATTGCTTGAGCCAGACTGGCTTCTACGCGGCAACCGTTAAGAATTTCCAGTGAATCCGTATTGATGGCATCCAGAAAGTTGTCTTCATTATCCGGGTTAGGCACTGTAAACAAGCGGTCATACAAGCGAATTTCAGCAGGATGTGAATGTTGCTCGGAAACCCAATGAATAACACCTTTTACCTTGCGTCCTTCCGGATTTTTACCCAGCGTGTCAGGATCATAAGTACAACGCAATTCAGTCACAATCCCTTCAGCATTTTTGATGACTTCGTTACATTTTATAACGTAAGAACCACGTAAACGCACTTCACCACCGTCAATCAAGCGCTTGAATTTGGGTGGCGGAATTTCGGCAAAATCATCCTGTTCAATCAAAATCACTTTAGAAAAAGGCACGTTACGTTTGCCCAGTTCAACTTTTTGCGGGTGATTGCTTATTTCCAATTGTTCCGTTTGGTCTTCGGGATAATTGTCTATCACCACACGTAACGGTTGTAAAACCGCCATGGCTCTGGGTGCATTTTCGTTTAAATCTTCACGAATACAATATTCCAGCACGCCCATTTCTATCCATGAGTTTTGCTTGGTAACGCCGATCCGTTCGCAAAAATCCCGTATTGATTTGGGGGTAAAGCCGGCGCGACGTAAACCGGCAATAGTCGGCATACGCGGATCATCCCAGCCATGTACATGTTTTTCTGTCACCAACTGATTCAATTTGCGCTTGCTGACAATGGTGTATTCCAGTTGCAGTCTGGCAAATTCTATTTGTTGGGGATGACTGGGGGTTTGCAGTTGCTCAAGCACCCAATCATAAAGTGGTCGGTGATCTTCAAATTCCAGGGTACACAAGGAATGAGTAATCCCTTCAATGGCATCAGAAATACAATGCGTATAATCGTACATGGGATAAATACACCAAGTATCGCCGGTACGGTGATGATGAACGCGACGAATCCGGTAAATCGCAGGGTCACGCATATTGATATTGGGTGATGCCATGTCAATTTTGGCGCGTAATACATACTGGCCATCAGCAAATTCACCGGCACGCATCCGTTGAAATAAATCCAGATTATCGGCAATGGAGCGACTGCGATCAGGACTTTCTTTACCTGGCTCGGTTAAAGTACCGCGATAAAGGCGGATTTGTTCAGCCGATAAACTGTCAACGTAAGCTTGACCTTGCTCAATTAATTGCTCGGCATAGTCATAAAGCTGTTCAAAGTAATCTGAAGCGTGATGCACCAGACCGGCCCATTCAAAACCCAGCCATTGCACATCTCGTTCAATAGATTGCATGTATTCGATGTTTTCTTTTTCAGGATTGGTATCGTCAAAACGCAGATTACAAGTGCCGTTAAATTCAGCGGCAATACCAAAATTTAAACAAATCGATTTTGCATGACCAATATGCAGATAACCATTAGGTTCGGGCGGAAATCGGGTTGCGACCTTACCCTCGTTTTTGTTTTCTTTAAGATCATTAGTAATAATCTGGCGAATAAAATTTGCGGAAAGCGGGTTATCGTTTGTGGACATGTTTTTTAAGGGGTTATGGGTTGAGGCTAAAGGTTCAAGGTGAAAGGTTCAAGGTTCAGGGTTCAGGGTTCAGGGTTCAGGGCTAAATAGTCAAGGCAAGGTCAAGGTTCAGGGAGATATTGTTTAGTGTGTGGGGTTTTTCACCTTTCACCTTTCACCTTTATACCTTTCACCTTTCGCCTTTCACCTTTACCCTAATCACCTCTTTTTTATATAAAAAATTTGCTGATTATCCTGTTTTATCAATTCAATGATTTGGTGGCCCGCTTGGTTGGTAAAAACACCAAAATCCAAATGTGCGGCAGGATCGGTTGCAATAATTTTGACCACATCACCACTCGCCATTATCATCAACGTTTTTTTTAAACGCAATAAGGGTAAAGGACACAGTAAACCACTGGCATCAACTTCCTGACTAAATTCAATCATTGTATTTTAATTACTCACAAAACTGTAGACTGCTTATAATACCATTCCCTAATGAATCTATGAATCATCATAACGAAATGGATTATTTTCCCGTTTTTGTAAAACTTACAGACCAAGATTGCCTGGTCATCGGAGCAGGTGAAATAGCCGCCCGCAAAATTGATCTGTTAGCGCGTGCCGGTGCAAAAATAACGGTCATCGCCAACCAAATAAGTCACCATGTATCCAGCCTGGAAGCCTCTTGCCGGTTAACGATACTACAAAAAGCCTTTGACCCGGCTGATGTGCGTGGCTTTAGACTGGTCATATCGGCAACAGATAACAAAGAAACCAATTTTGCAGTTGCCAAAGCGGCTGAAGAACAAAATATTCTGGTTAATGTGGTGGATAGTCCCGCGTTATGCAGTTTTATTTTTCCGGCTATTATTGATCGCTCGCCCATCGTTGCCGCCGTATCTTCCGGCGGCGCTGCGCCGGTTTTAGCACGCTTACTCAGAGCCAAGATTGAAACCATCATTCCGCCCGCTTACGGACAACTGGCACACCTTGCGGAAAGTTATAGGGACGACGTTAAAAAACACATCAAAGAACCCGCGCAACGTCGTATTTTCTGGGAAAACATCTTTCAGGGTTCAGTTGCTGAATTGGTTTTTTCAGGTCATGAAAAAGATGCTGAAAAAAAATTACAGCAAACACTGACCGAACAAAAAAACACGGTGACCCAAGGTGAAGTTTATCTGATAGGCGCAGGCCCCGGAGCGCCTGACTTATTGACATTTCGCGCCTTACGGTTAATGCAGCAGGCCGATGTTATCGTCTATGACCACCTGGTTTCACCAGAGATTATCGATATGGCGCGTCGGGATTCAGAAAAAATTTATGTAGGCAAAGAGCGCCATAAACATACCCTGCCCCAAGAATGCATCAATACCCTACTGGCAGACTTGGCGAAGGCAGGCAAACGAGTCGTGCGCTTAAAAGGCGGCGATCCTTTTATTTTTGGTCGCGGCGGTGAAGAAATTGAAACCTTAATGCAACAGGGCATCAATTTTCAGGTAGTGCCCGGCATTACTGCCGCGTCAGGTTGCGCCAGTTATGCAGGCATTCCCTTAACACATCGGGATCACGCCCAGTCTTGTACCTTTGTCACCGGACATCTTAAAGATAATTCCATTAATTTAAACTGGACACAACTGGCCGCACCCAATCAAACCCTTGTTATCTACATGGGCTTGGTCGGATTGGAAAAAATTTGCCAGTCTTTAATTGAGCACGGCAGCCCGAAAGACTTGCCGATTGCCCTGATTCAACAAGGGACTACCGTTAATCAGCGCGTCATTACCGGCACCCTGGAAACCTTTCCAACGACCGTCGCCAGTTTGGACATTAAACCGCCAACCTTGATTATTATTGGTACGGTAGTGACTTTACATGACAAACTAAAGTGGTTTAATGGTATTGATGAAGATTAAAATAGCTTGCCTGATTATCGCAAGGACTTTTTACATCATCAAAAATAAGGCTTAAAATTTATTTATCGTTCAGTGAAATGAATGTTAATGCCACTTAAGAGAAATAAAAGATTGAATTTTTCGTTTAAATTCCCTATTCTTTGCTGGTTTGAATTTTACTCAAATTCTATTTCCCCACCAAGAGAACTGCAGTTCTCTTTTTTTACACAACAAGAGGTCAGTATGAAAAAATCATTAGGCACATTAGCAGGTATTGTTTTAATCGCGTTAAGTGGATCAGCATTGGCTGATGAGCAACTTGAAATTGGTCAAAAAATTTATGACCGTGCTTTCGGCCGTGGTTGCGGTACTTGCCACGATATCGCTTCAAACCCACAGTTGTCTGCCAACATTAAGGCCGGTACTTTGGACAGAGCGTCATTTGAAAAAATTCTGAAAGAAGGCAAAGGCGGCATGCCAAAAGCTATCGAAGAGATTATGAATAACAAAGCGGTTATAAAAGCTGGCTACGGCGAAGATCAAGCGGTTGACGCTTTATACGCTTATATCAGCAGCAAATAATAATAAAAAAAGTCAGGCACAAAAAAAGCCTCCCCAGTCTATGATTGGGGAGGCTTTTTTATGACTACAATAAAAAACCCAAGACAACTACTTAGGGGTAAGCATTCACCTCCCCCCCTTTAAAAAAGGGGGATTGAGGGGGATTTATCTAATAAAATCTCCCCTAACCCCTCTTTTTCAAAGAGGGGAACTGAATAGTTACACCTAGGGAGTGTTACTGTCCTTATTTTCTGCCTAAATGACGCATGACGGCTTCTTTATAAGGCAGGCGATACCGGTTTTTAAACCAGATACCCCCAACTGCCGCCAGCATTAATCCACAAGAAGCTAACGTCAGATAAACAAGACGCTTTAACTCAGACATTTCCTGAATTAATTGCGCATTGGCAATGACTACTTTGTCTTTTTTGGCAGGTTCCGAGTAAGAGCGCAGGACTTTAACATCATTTTTTAAATCCTCAATCGTCCCTAATGCGGTAGAAACCGTGCCCATCCGAACACTGTCCTCCAATGCCCTTAATTTGCTTTCGATTGAACCACTGACCAAGCCGACAAACTGCCCTTTTAACGTATTAACTTCAGCAGACAATACCGGGTTTATTTCGGTTATATTGACTTCAGATTTTTTAAATCGGGTAACGTCATTAGTAGGCAATAAGAAAAAGCCGGCAACAACAATGACGGTCATCAAGAAAAAAACTATAGCCATTAGCCATCGGTTAACTTTAATCAAGCCTTGATCCGACGGTATTCTTTGCAGAACCACAAGCTCTGATTTTGTCTCGTGCAACTCACTCATTACTGACTTCCTCTCAAACCAGGCACCCAAAAACACCCCGCTCGAACATTGTTATTATTATAGGTACTTTCTATGTGGGTAATTATACAAGTTAAACAACATTTGTCCTGTGTTTTTATCAATCTTCCTTGCTGGTTTAAGACCTCGGCCTTTAGGCCGAAAGGAGCGCCCCGCAACAAGCGAAGCGACGTTGCTTTATCGGGCGCGGATTGGGCAGGGGATACACACCCCTTCCCAATCTTTGGCTTCATCCCAACGGGATGTTTCCTTATTGCTTAACCCGCTTAACGCAAACGTTTAGCAGCGGCTATACGCATTCTCAGCGCGTTTAATTTAATAAAACCCTCGGCATCTTTTTGATTATAAGCACCACCATCATCTTCAAACGTGGCAATACTTTCATCAAACAGACTGTCGGTTTCAGAAGCTCTGCCTACAACAATCACATTGCCTTTATACAACTTAAGGCGAACTTTACCGTTAACAGACTCTTGTGAAGAATCAATCATGGTTTGCAACATTTCGCGCTCAGGACTCCACCAATAACCGTTATAAATCAACGAGGCGTAACGTGGCATTAATTCATCCTTCAAATGCGCCACTTCCCTGTCCAAGGTTAATGACTCAATTGCACGATGGCCTTTTAGCATAACCGTACCGGCGGGCGTCTCGTAACAACCGCGTGATTTCATGCCGACATAACGATTTTCAACAATATCCAAACGACCGATACCATTATCTCCGGCAATCTTGTTTAATTTTTCCAGAACCGTCGCGGGCGAACAAGGCACGTCGTCAATCGCAACAATATCACCTTGCTGATACGTTAACTCTATATAAGTCGCTTGATCGGGCGCCGCTTCCGGTGAAACTGTCCAGCGCCACATATCTTCTTCAGGCTCCGCCCACGGATCTTCCAGAATACGACCTTCATAAGAGATATGCAGTAAATTGGCATCCATTGAATAAGGCGAGGTTTTGCCTTTTTTCTGTTCTACGGCAATACCGTGTTTTTCAGCATAAGCCAGCAGACTTTGCCTGGAGTTTAAATCCCATTCACGCCACGGCGCAATAACCTGTATATCAGGACGTAAAGCGTAAGCACCCAACTCAAAACGAACCTGATCGTTACCTTTACCGGTCGCACCATGAGAAATGGCCGTAGCGCCCGTTTCGTTGGCTATTTCAATCAAGCGTTTGGCAATTAAAGGACGGGCAATTGAAGTACCCAGCAAATATTCGCCTTCATAGACCGTGTTGGCACGAAACATCGGAAACACATAATCACGCGCAAACTCTTCACGTAAATCTTCAATAAAAATATCTTTTATGCCTGCGGCTTTGGCTTTTGCACGCGCCGGTTCAACTTCTTCGCCCTGCCCTAAATCCGCCGTAAAAGTAACTACTTCACAGGCATAAACATCCTGTAACCATTTAAGAATAACGGAAGTATCCAAACCACCAGAATAAGCCAATACCACTTTATTAATTTTTGACATAACGCCTTCGTGCCCTGAGTTAAAAATGTTGTAAATTATACCCGAAAACAGCCTGTCGACAGTAGCGATGGATAACTCTTTTCCAAACCTTGACACTGCGCTGGAATCAGCGTGATAATTTCCAACGAAAAACAGCATAGATTGGCTCCGCCCGGAGAGTTTCTTGTAAAATTCCCAAAGAGACAGTGACAGCGTCAAAACGTTAAGCAGATTGAGTGCCGGAAACGCCACAACAGCCTACGTTTGGGTGGCCTTATTCCTGCCTGCTTGTTGATAGCTGAATTCCCCCGCAATTAAGAATTAAAAAAGAGATAAGATCATGAAATCACTTATCATTGCAATTTTTTTAAATATTTCCATTATTGGCTGTGCAGAAGAACCCTATCGGGTATATCCAGCGCCGGTCGGTGTAAAATATGTTTCACCTACCTATGTGCGTCCGGGTTCGGGATATGACTGGAGATACCATCCAAATTATGGGTGGGGCTGGTATCATCCAAGATACGGATGGCATTATGGCTGGAGATAACAACTACCAGGTTCTAAAATTGCCGGTATCCAAATGCACAAAATTATTCCGTGGATAATAACCCACGCCACCTTGCGCCATAGACAACGCAGCATTTTTGATCATTCTGGAGGATACGCCTTCAAGCCTTATGTCAATTGCCATGCCCCGCGTATGAAAACTATGTTCGGCAACCCCATGGCTATATTTGCGTAACAGGGCATTGGTAAACGGAGAGCGATAACCGGAGATGATATGAAAAGGCTTATTAACACCCAGCGTTTGCTTCAGATCAAATAACTGATCCAATAAGGCTGTATCGATAGGGTGAATATCATCGGTACGGAAGTCGCGTAGCAGATAATTAATTTCTTGCAACGCATCTTTAATATAATTACCGCGTTCAAAATAGGTTAACTTTAATTTATCGCCGGTATGCGTATGCTCGAAAGAAAGCGTTTTGTATCCAAGACTCGGAAGATAAGGTTCAGGCACCTCGGTTTGCGGAGTAAACATGCGCGAGTAAGCTTGTCGCGCCACCGTGTGAACAGGCTTTGCATGTGCCGTGTGGTGTCCGTGCCGACCGGCATGTTTAACAGTCGCTAGTGCAACTCCCGATCCGCTCAAGGTCAGCAAAGACCCACACGCCAGCTTCTTCAGAAACTGGCGTCTTGATTCGATAACAATATCTTCGTCAATCTTCGTATTTTTAAAGGGTTGCTTGTTCAAGATCTTAACTCAAAGATTTTAGGGAATATAAAATCCGCTAAGACACATCAGTTATTCTATAAGTTCAAAAATGATCTGACATTGATGTTTTTTTGTAAGTATTCACCTCCCCCCTTTGAAAAAGGGGGGCTGAGGGGGATTTATCTAATAAAATCTCCTAACCCCTTTTTTTCAAAGAGGGGAACTGAATAATTATGTTTTTTAGCAGTATCTGTCCGGAACAAGACCGAAAAATCAGTCGAATACAATGACTGGTGTGCCATTTTTGACGGCATCGTAAAACCAGAGCGACGTTGCTAACGATATGCGGACACAACCGTGGGACACGTTATCGGCAGGCACCAACGGCGAACCATGAATGGCAATTCCTCGATTAAAATACAAAGGGTTGTAAAGCTTTCCGAGATCGCTTTCACGCCAACCGGGAATTCTCCATTGAACGCTAAACTTGCCTCGCGGCGTGTGGGCCACACCGCAAATCCGTTCTCCCGATTTTTTCGACGTTTCGCAATAATTGCGATTGGAACCCGTTGACACCGCGATAACGCGGTTGAGTCCTTGTTCATCGAAAAACAATAACACCTGGCGCGTAAGATTTATCTCGACGCGAGGCAAACCGGCCTCGGGATGAACGCCTTCAGGGTGCGTAGCCTCATGCAATGCTTTCTGTGTTTCCAGCGTATAAGTGCCGGTACGCTTCAAGCGGGTGTACTTTTGAAACGCCAAGACACCCTGCCACGTCTGTTGGTCGTAAAAACCATCAACATCACCTACGTCGTAACGAAGTTCTGTCAGCCGTTTCTCCAGCGCCAACACCGCCGCGCCTCGTGCCCCGACCTTAAGAACCTTGGACGGAGAAAACGGCTTTGAAGCAAGTGGCGTCATCGAAGCGACTATTATTGGCGTTGCCAAGGGAATGCCGGTGTTCCGGGTGAGATCTGGCGGCTGCGTAGCGATAGGCGTCAATGTTTTTAGGTTGGATGCATGAGACCTATCAACGGGGATCATTTTATTAACGACTTTTGATGTTGGTAAATCAGCATAAAACCGTTGCGCAGACTTTAGCGCAAGTGTGAGGCTATCACACCCTGATAGCAAAGCGAGGACTATTAATATGAATAATGCTTTCATGGCGGTTTGTTTGTGGTGATTTATAGCGGTGTATGGAACAGAAATGGCACTATCGCTTCGAATATTACTGCAAAAAACCTGCCATAAAGGGGTAATAAGTTAGCCTGATTTCTGGTCACCGAACGCGAGAGCCGCAAAGAGACTCAGAATTATGGCGTTTTCGAGACGCGTCAGACTATACCCAGAGAGAGTGAAAAACAGAAGTCGCCGAGTTACTTTATGTTATGCCTATACGCTCCAATAAATTATACCGCCATATTCTCAAAGCCGCCTAAAGTAAAAATAAACAGGAACATAACGATCTCGGCATCCGTTATCGTTTTTGTGAAATGAACCAGTCATACGGTGCATAAAACAGATTCGGGCAGAATTATTGACGCGCGGCTTTGCTGTCCCTATTTTTTTTCGGCTACCCATTTAAAGCGGGACAGCTAAATAAAACCGGCCTATTGATTCCGGGAGCGCTGAGCCCCAGCTCGGCGTAGTCAGTAATCGGTTTGACTATCCCGTGCCGAGCTGGGGCTCGGCGTTCCCGGAAAGTTATCTGTCCCGGCTTAAGTGGGTAGTCTTTTTTTCCAGATGGTAAAACTCCAGCTTGGCAAGACAGGAAGCTAGAGCTTCCAGGACTGAATTCCCAAGCTGGAGCTTGGGAACTAGACCGCGCTCCGGTTAATAGCGGGGTGATTCACTGCACGCCACCACGCACAAAGCGTTCTTTGAATCCGGTTTTGGCCTCACCGATAAATAGTATCAGTTGATCTTCAGGCACTCTCGCCACGGTTATCCCTTGACTCTCCGCTTCAATTTGCAGTGCGTTCGCAGCTTGATGCATTGGGATAAAGAGTGTCTTTGGTAGCGCTTGCTTATGAGCCCAGCCCTTTTTCAACAATTCTTTGGATTCCAACGCTGTGGGCTGCTCTGCCTTTGCAGATACGGCCAATGAACTCAAGATGAAGCAACTGGCCGCGTCCATCAAGGCGAACAGGTTGAAGTCACCGTCTCTGTCAGTAGGAATCGGTGTATCATTTATCTTGAACATGATCCAGGCTTCGTTGATTTGAAATTGGTTTGGATGAAGCATGAGAGAGTTCCTTTATGATGCATGACTGTAATTAAGCATTCTAATAGACGCAAAATGTTACATCATTTGTTTGCCGATTTTTTTATAAAAATTATTGTTACTGCTGTTTCCCAAGCTCCAGCTTGGTAAACCCGTCTTGGAAGCTACAGTTTCCCGAGACTGTCATCACAAAAGCCGCAAATAACCCGTCCAGCTCAGTTAGGCTACATTCAATAACTCACGCGGGACGGGGTTTGCAACCCCGGCCTGAATGTTTTGACGCTTCCACTATCTTTGAACCATACGAAAAACTCTGCGGACTGGGCATACCCCGTCCTGCTTTGGATATACCCAAAAAGGTACGCGGTGCGTACCCTACTTGGCTATCCAGCCCTCACCTTCCCAACCAAAACCTTCATAGCCGCCGTTTCCACCTCCAAATCACCCAGCAAAGTTAAGATTAATTGATCATCCTCCAGCGCCAGCAAGTCAATAAACAACGCTTTTTCTTCAGCATCGGCCAGCGCATACTCCGAATCGACATAGCGCAGCAACAGATAATCCAGTTCTTTGGTGCCGCGTCGGCATTGCCAACGCAGCTTGGCAAGTGGAATCATTAACCCAGTTTTCGTTGGACTAACAATTTTTTGGTTTCAGCGATGGCTTTGGCGGGATTTAAGCCTTTTGGACAGGTGTCGGTGCAGTTCATAATGGTGTGGCAGCGGTACAATTTAAACGGGTCTTCCAGTTCATCCAGACGTGCCCCGGTGGTTTCGTCACGACTATCCACCAGCCAGCGATAGGCTTGCAACAAGACGGCAGGGCCTAAATAACGTTCGCTGTTCCACCAGTAACTCGGGCAACTGGTTGAGCAACAGGCACACATCACGCATTCATATAAGCCGTCCAGTTTTTCGCGGTCTTCTTTGCTTTGCAGACGTTCAGAATCAGCGGGAGCTGGCGTTTGCGTTTCTATCCACGGTTTAATGGACGCGTATTGTGCATAAAAATGCGTCATATCCGCCACCAAGTCTTTAACAACGGACATGTGCGGGAGCGGAAATATTTTGATGGTGTCAGGGTAAGAATCGATGGCTTTGGTACACGCCAGGGTATTTTTGCCATTAACCGTCATTGAGCAAGAGCCACAGACGCCTTCACGGCACGAGCGTCTAAACGTTAAGGTGCTGTCGATTTCATTTTTAATTTTTAAAATCGCGTCCAGTACCATCGGGCCGCAGCTGTCCATATCCAGTTCATAATTGTCTATGCGCGGATTTTCGCCGGAATCGGGATCCCAACGGTAGACTTCAAAACGGCGGATATTGGTAGTACCGGCAGGTGCTTTAAAAGTTTTGCCTTCGGATATTACCGAATTTTTCGGCAAGGTAAACTCGGCCATTAGTAAACCCTCTCTTTGGGTGGAATAACATCAACATCGTCGGTTAAGGTATATAAATGCACGGGGCGATAATCGATTTTTACAGTGTCATCAATCAACCAGGTTAGCGTATGTTTCATCCAGTTGGCATCATCACGGTTAGGATAGTCTTCTCGCGCATGGCCGCCACGGCTTTCGTGTCGATTACCGGCGGCACCAATGGTGACACTGGCTTGACCGAGCAGGTTATCCAGCTCCAGGGTTTCAACCAGTTCGGTATTCCAAATCAGGGATTTATCTTTAACCCCCACATCGGCAAACGCTTGCGTGATGTCTGCCATGGCGGCTATGCCTTCATCCAGAGTCGATTGCGTTCTGAATACTGCCGCTTTGGTTTGCATGATTTTCTGCATGGCCAGACGAATATCCGAGGTAGTGCCGCTGCCGTTGGCATTGCGAATTTTATCAAAGCGGGCTATCGCTTTATCACAGGCGGTCTTGGCCAGTGGTTTTTGTGCAGTGCCTGGCTTGATCAGTTCGGCACAACGGATGGCGGCTGAGCGCCCAAAGACCACTAAATCCAGTAAAGAGTTTGAACCCAGTCGATTGGCTCCGTGAACGGACACACACGCGGCTTCGCCGATAGCCATCAAACCGGTCACGACTTTATCGGGATTATCGCCATCCAGCGTTACGACTTCCGCTTTATAATTGGTGGGAATGCCGCCCATGTTGTAATGCACGGTGGGTAAAACGGGAATAGGTTCTTTGGTGACATCAACACCGGCAAAAATTTTCGAGGTTTCAGAAATACCGGGTAAGCGTTCGTGAATAATGGCCGGATCGAGATGTTCAATATGCAAGTAAATATGATCTTTTAACGGGCCTACACCACGCCCTTCCTGAATTTCAATGGTCATGGCGCGACTAACAACATCGCGTGACGCTAAATCTTTAGCGTGTGGCGCATATCTTTCCATGAAACGCTCACCTTCAGAATTCGTCAGATAACCGCCCTCACCTCTTACGCCTTCGGTAATTAAACAGCCGGCACCATAAATTCCGGTCGGATGAAACTGGACAAATTCCATATCCTGTAACGGCAAACCCGCTCGTAAAACCATCGCGTTGCCATCGCCGGTGACGGTATGTGCGGACGTACAAGAGAAATAACTGCGGCCATAACCGCCGGTTGCCAGAACGGTCACATGCGCTTTAAATAAATGCAGTGAACCATCATCAAGACACCAAGCCAGAACGCCACGGCATTCGTCATTTTCCATGATCAAATCAAGCACAATGTATTCAACAAAAAATTCGGCATTATGCTTTAAGGCTTGTTGATAGAGGGTGTGCAATATCGCATGGCCGGTTTTATCAGCCGCCGCGCAAGTGCGTTGTGCGGTGCCTTCGCCGTAATGCGTGGTCATGCCACCAAAGGCACGTTGATAAATTTTGCCTTCGGGCGTTCTTGAAAAAGGTACACCGTAATGTTCCAGTTCGATAACCGCTGCCATGGCTTCACGGCACATGTATTCAATGGCATCCTGATCACCCAGCCAGTCAGAGCCTTTAACGGTATCGTACATGTGAAAACGCCAGTCATCTTCGCCCATATTGCCCAAAGCAGCACTGATGCCGCCTTGCGCGGCAACGGTATGACTGCGGGTAGGAAACACTTTAGTCAGACACGCTGTTTTTAAGCCTTTTTCGGCCATGCCAAACGTGGCTCGAAGACCTGCACCGCCAGCACCTACGACAACCACGTCATAAGCATGCTCAATAATTTTATAATTTGCCGACATAAGTTACCCTATCAATAGTGTACGAAACACCGCAATCAACGCTGCCAGCACCAATAACAGAAAACCGAGGTTTACCGTCCAAACTGCAACAATTTTGACACCTTCAGCGGCAATATAATCTTCAATAACCACCTGCAAACCCAGGGCGGCGTGATAAAAAACCGCAAGCAACCAAGCGACCATACCCAATGTATTTAAAGG
>JBAXTQ010000084.1:0-14352 GCA_037130115.1 Methylococcaceae bacterium | reverse complement strand
TGTAAAAATCTATTTTATCAGATTTGCGCTGGGGAAGTCGGACAGACTCCTAGTTCCGACGCTTCAGCGTCACTGCCCACAGTTAAGGTTTTTTGTAGAATGGTGGGAGTGGCTTTAGCCACGATAATCGTGGCTAAAGCCACTCTCACTGCATACTGCATTCCACTAACTTAATGGCAGTGACGATGAAGCGTGGGAACGATAGGGTGGTGGTTATTTATTGCGAGTTACTTTTAAACTGTCCCGCCTTACATGGGCAGCCATGCCAAGAAACGCATTGGTTTTAACGGTCTTTAATTAGCGAAGTTGGAAATTTAATATCTGAAAGTCTATACGCGACGGGTGTTGCAAAAAGTGTAAACCGAGGAATGAAAGATGCCCACATTGCTAACCCAAAAAGACTTAAAACATAAAAAATTAAACCGGGCTATTTGGGTTAAGCTTTCTAAAGTTACAAACCCCGTCATGGCAGAATCATATTTTTAGATGTTTAGATATGGATACACAAAAAATGCCCTGCCAGTTTCCTGGCAAGGCATTTTTTAACTCCAAAACACGCTAAAAAATCAACACATCCTCGGAGGGGGTTGGGATAAACCGCCCTTTTTTGTAATCCAAAAAACTTATTTCTTGGGTTCGGGAGCGACTTTCTTTTCTACCGCTTTTGCAGCTTCAGGGGCTTTATCGGCAGGGGCTTTGTCTTGTACCACTTCTTCAACAACGACTTCTTCAGCGACTGTTTTTCCAGCTGCATCTTTAACTTCTTCAACGACAACTTCTTCGGCGACCGGTTGACCTTCGGCAGGTTTGGCATCAGCAGCCGGTGCCGGTGCTTTTGCGGGTTCATCAACCAAAGGCACCAATATTTCTACTTTGGCTTGTTTACGCAAAGATTCAACCATGGTTTGAACTTTTTTACGTTGCAGATAAGGCATCAGTTGTTCTTTTACCGCATCCAGTGGAGGCGGAGTTTGAGCGCGTGAATCTTCTCTTAAAATAACATGGTAGCCAAACTGGGTTTGTACCGGTGTTGTGGTGTATTTACCTTTTTCCAGTTTCGCAACCGCTTCGGAGAAGGGGGCTACCATTTGACCAGCAACAAACCAGCCTAAATCGCCACCATTTTGTGATTCTTTAGCGTCTAAAGAATTTTTGTTGGCTAATTTGGCAAAGTCGCCGCCTTTGTCCAGTTCGGCGATTATCTTTTTGGCTTCTGCTTCCGTTTTAACCAAAATATGACGCGCTTTATATTCAATGCCGTTTTCACCGGCAACTTTACTGTCATATTCCGCTTTAACTTCGGCATCCGTGACAGGATTGGCTTTTATAAAGTTTTGTACGTCAGCTTGCGTTAATAAGGTTTTTTTAGCACTATCCAACTGAGCAACGATTTCAGCAGATTTATCCAATTGCTTTTGGATAGCATCCTGAACCAGTAATTCACGCTGAATGAGTTCTTCAATCAACTTTTCTTTAGGAAAAGTTTGGCCGTGGCTACGTTCAGAAATTTCTTTTTCTAATTCAGCCAGTGTAGATTTGCCAATGTATTGGCCATTGACGACAGCAACAGCATCCGCTTTCTCGATAACGGGCTTGGCAGCGGAGGTGCTGGTGGCATCCGTGGTTTTTTGATCACAACCGGCAATTAATGCTGTACCGGCAACAAGTAGAGGGATAATCTTTTTTTTCATTTATAAACTTCCTTTAGTTTCTTCAGAGGGTGATAGAGCATTAATGCCTAAAGCATGAATTTGTTGTTTCATCATGTCGCCTATCGCTTTATAGATAAGTTGATGCCGCTGTACTAACGACTTTCCTTCAAAAGCCTCCGCGACAATAGTGACATGATAGTGACCGCCGCCACTTTTTGCACCGGCATGGCCGGCATGTGCCGCACTATTATCAATGATTTCCAACAGTTCGGGTTTAAAAGCGTCATTTAATAATTGTTTAATTGTTTCAGTTGTCATTGAGGAAATACCTTTTTAAATGGTTTAACGGACACTTTAGCATAAACGCCGGCCTCGTTATAGGGATCGCTATCGGCCCATTGTTGAGCGGCTTGCAAATGGTCAAATTCTGCAACGACCAGACTGCCTGTAAAACCGGCGTCACCGGGATTATCACTATCAACTGCCGGATGCGGGCCGGCTAACACCAAGCGTCCTTCACTCTGAAGATCTTGCAGTCTTTTGATATGGGCAGGGCGTGCGGTTAATCTTTGTTGCAAACTATCTTTACTGTCTTCACTGATAATTGCGTATAACACTTTTATTCCTCGGCGTCCGGGATGTATTTATATAAAAAAAGCATTTGTACCACCATAAAAACAACCATCAAACCCGGTGCTATAAATGTTTTAAAAGTGACCCAATCGTCAGTGTTGTAATTATACATAACATAAACGTTGATAAAACCAATACTGATAAAGAAAGCGGCCCAGCTAAAATTCAAGCGTTTCCAGATCAATGACGGCAAGGTTAAATTACTGGACATCATTCTTTCGATAAAGGTTTTTTGACCTATAAAGTGGCTGCTAAAAAAGGCGATGCCAAATAACCATTCGATGATGGAAAACTTCCATTTAAGGTATTGCTCATCATGTAAATAGATGGTTGCACCACCAAATACAACCACCAAGCCTAAGGTAATCCATTGCATGGTTTCAACTTTACGGTGTTTGATCCAGGCATAAGCGACCTGAATAATAGTGGCCGCAATAACCACGGCGGTCGCTACATAAATATCGTAAAGTTTATAGGCGATAAAAAATAAAATAATCGGAAAAAATTCGAAAAGCTGTTTCATTAGGTTCCAGAGTGCGAGTAATCAGGCGTAATTTTCTACTGTTCTCCTGTTGACCAGTTGATCTTGAAGAGGTTGATTTATAGTGTAGTTGATTGGTTTTTTGCTTGGGTAACGATAGTTTATTTTTATCTTACGTTTATAAGCTGACCAAATTTCGGTTAGGTAAAGGGTGGTTAAGATCTACTTAAAGCAAAACTTTGGTATTTTCTAACTCAGTTATCTGTAATAAGCAGCATTACCGAATTTTTATATTGTAGGATTTTTTAGCGCTAATGTACATGGCTGTAGTGCTGTTTCTGCTAGAATGCTTAATTTTTGGAGCATTTTAATGGATAAAAAGTCGCAAACCGAATTAGAGGCTGCTGCATTCAGACGTTTTGTTAGTCACTTACAACAGCACACGGAAGTTCAAAATATCGATTTGATGATATTAGCAGATTTTTGCAGAAATTGTCTGGCCAAATGGTACGCGCAAGCAGCAGAAGAGCAGGGCATAGTCATGGATTATGAGCAGGCCAGGGAAATGATTTACGGTATGCCGTATAAGGAATGGAAAGATAAATTTCAACAAGAGGCAACACCCGAACAAATGGCTATCTATAACCAGAAGCAACAAGCAAAAATTAATTAATCATAAGTCCGGACAGCATCTCTGACGATCAGCAAAAGGCGGCCATGCTGGAACAGAAACATCATCAAGTATTTTTAAATCCTCCTTGCTTGGCACTCTTTCAGTGCAAGTGTTTCAGTTAAAACCAACTTGGTGCAACTAATACCGGTTTATGCCCATTTTTTAACCCTTGTTGGCTGTTTATGAGGGCAAACCATCGCATAGGCTCATCGTAAGGCAACTCGCAATAAATAAGCCCTCAATTTGGAGTGCAAACCTGGGTTTGTATTCCGACCTTTAGGCAGGTGGTGCTCGCAGAGTCAGGTAATGATTGGGGTGTTATTTATTGCGAGTTACCTAAGCCAAGCCCATAGCCTCTAAAAATAAGGTATTATTTACCGAATAAAAGACAAATCCGTCAGTATCAAGCGACAACGGTTGTTAATGTCATTAATGGCATACTATCTGCTTGATAGTTTTCTTATAAAATTAATAGACCACTAAAAATAGACGCCTTGCAGCCCATGAAACCAATTGATTCACACGACAAACTTGACGTTTACTACCAGCAGGTTCAGGGCATTATTCTTGATAGACAGGATTGGGTCAGTGGTTTGCTGCCTGCCAGTACCGCCGTTACTGTCCATGGCAATTACACGGATGCTTGGGTCAGGGATAATGTTTACAGTATTCTTGCGGCCTGGGGTTTGGCGCTGGCTTATCGGCGCGTGGATGAACAACAGGGACGCACTTATGTTTTGGAGCAAAGTGTTGTCAAGTTGATGCGTGGCTTGTTAACGGCAATGATGCGGCAAGCGCCGAAAGTTGAAAAGTTTAAGCAATCCCAGAATCCGCTGGATGCCTTGCATGCCAAATACGACACCAAATCCGGCGGGAGTGTAGTGGGCGATGATGAATGGGGGCATTTACAACTGGATGCGACCTCTTTATTTTTGTTGATGTTGGCGCAAATGACAGCCTCCGGTTTACGCATTGTCTTTACCATTGATGAAGTCAATTTTGTGCAAAATCTGGTTCACTATATCAGCCGCACTTACCGTACCCCCGATTATGGTATCTGGGAACGCGGCCATAAAATTAATCATGGCATTGCCGAGTTAAACGCCAGTTCCATTGGTATGGCTAAAGCGGCGCTGGAAGCGTTGTCCGGCTTTAATTTGTTTGGCAAAGATGGCGGGCAAGCGTCTGTTGTCCATGTTATTAGTGACGACATTGCCAGAACCCGCATTACCCTGGAGTCGCTGTTACCCAGAGAATCCATTTCTAAAGAGGTGGATTCGGCGGTTCTTAGTATCACCGGATTTCCTGCTTTTGCGGTTGACAATCAGGCCATCCGCGCCAAAACAGAAGCGCTGGTTTGTGAAAAACTGGAAGGCCGTTATGGTTGTAAGCGCTTTTTGTTGGATGGTCATCAAACCGTGATAGAAGACAGTCAGCGTCTCCATTACGACCCGCATGAACTTAAACAATTTATGGCTATTGAATGTGAATGGCCGTTGTTTTTTACGTATTTACTGCTTAATAATTTATGCGCAGGCGATGACGAAGCGGCTTTGCTTTATCGTCAGAAACTGGAAGCTTTACTGGTGGAGCAAAATGGCCAGCATTTATTACCCGAACTGTATGTGGTGCCGCTGGATTTGATTGCCGCAGAAAAAGCCAATCCACACAGTCAGGAGCGGGTTCCCAACGAAAACATACCGTTGGTTTGGGCGCAAAGTTTGTTTATGTTGGGTTGTCTTATTCAGGATGGTCTGCTCAGTTGTGACGATATTGATCCATTGGAACGACATAAAGTCGTTAAGAAAAATCAGGATTGCAAGCTGCAAATACAGTTATTGGCTCAGGATGAAAGCGTACAGAACCACTTAATGGCTTACGGAATTGCCACGCAAACCCTTGCTGAAATAGCCCCCATTCAAATAAGGGAGGCCAGCGAACTGGCCGAGGCTTATACGCATGTCGGCAGAAATGACCGTATAGGCTTAAGCGGTCGGCCATTGAGGCAGTTGCGAACCTTGGCGACTTCCAAAATGTATAATTTGGCTGGCGAGCCGTTGCTTTTTTTACCGCAATGTCTCAGTCAAAAAGGTTTTTATCTGGCGCTGGATAACCGCTTGCTTATCCAGCGCTTGCGTCTGGAATTGTCCTATATTTATAAGCATTGGGACAGGCAGGGTAATCCTTTGCTGGTGATGACAATAAAACAAAATATGTTGGACAGTCATCATTGTGACGTGCTGATTGAATTTATCAAGGAACTGCAACAAGGGCTATCGCAAGGTATCGTTTTACAATTAGGGACATTGTTGGATTTTGCAGAAACGGCCAGTTATGAAAAAATTAACTATTTGCATGATTTTCAATTCTCCAAGGCCTCTTGGGAAGAAAGCATTAGACCCTTTTTTGAGGCATTACCTCTAAATACCGCGCCATCAGCACCGTTGGATACGCTACTATTAACAGAATGGGAAATTGCACCCGATGAAGCGCTTATCGGGCAACTAAACACCAACACCAATCTTTACGCCCAACTTGAAGCATTAACCTTGTTAAGCCTTCGGCACGGCTTGGATTACCAGCCCGACTTAATGGCGATGCCGGACACGGTGGCTAGTGTGGGCGATTTGCTTGAAGAAGTTTATGAGCGGGCGGGCGATCAACATGACTGGACAATTGTTAGACGCTGTGCCGGTTTACTGGGTAAATATGATATTAATCTGGAACAGGCCGCCACCGAAATACTGGTTCGTCAACATTCACTCACTTTAGGTCGCGCTTACAGTGGCAAGGCAACGTTGACGCGCCCCGCCGATTCTTCAGAAATTTTGCAGCTTATCGGTACTTATAATACCGAGGCCAGTGAGCGTATTATTATTCAGGAATTGATTCTTTATTTAGGGATGTTAATCAAAGCCAACCCGGAATTATTCGTTGATATGCATACGATAAGAGTAGGGCATATTCTGCAATTGCTTATCGTCAGACAAAAACGCGAATCGGGTTGTGGCACCTTGGATCAGGCTTTTAACGAAATTCTTTCTTTGCCACCTTATCAAGTGTCCAAAAAATTAAAGGAAACCTTGGAAGACTACAGTAATACCGAAGACCAACTGGGTTTGGCTGAAACGCTGCACTATGAAGGCGATTGCCGTAAACTGACCAGTGCCCGTTTTTTAAACAGTATGAACCCCAAAGACTCCGGAGATATTGTCGATTGGTATCAATGGCGCGAACAGCAAGGCAGTGTTGGCCGGGAAAACAAGGCTTTTTATGCCAGTGTTTGGGATATACTGCATCATTGCAAAGGCTTGATGATGGGTGGCAAACTCAACAGCAAAAACCGGCTGGATAGCGAGAACACACTGTCGCAGATGACCGCAGGTGAACAAAGCTTTAAGTTACACGTCAATCACTTGCTTAACAAAATTCAGGCACCCGTTTATCGGCAACTAACGGTAGAAGCTTTAAAAGCCATGGGGTCTATTTTTAAGGATAATGTTTCTTTACATATTGACGATACCTTATTAACCGATATTATTATCGGCCATGCCGTCAGAATTAGCTGGTTACAAGATCATCCCGAAGACCTGGAAAATTATGAAGAAGTTACGTCCTTGGCATGGCAGGCTTTTTATCAATTGCCACCCCATAAAGTTGCCAATGACATTCTTGATGCTTTAATACATTTACTTGACCCTAATTAAAGGACTTTACCGTGATACTAGCAGGCGATATAGGCGGAACAAAGACGGTATTATCTCTCTTGCTCAGAGAGCCTAACGGCGTGTTGAAATGCTTGCAGGAACAAACCTACCCCAGCCAACAATACCCCAAATTTGATGATATTCTAAGAGCCTTTTTACCCGCCGATGTGGCTATCGAATCGGCTTGTTTTGGTGTAGCCGGCCCGGTTGTTAATCAACGTTGTCACACGACCAATTTGCCGTGGTTGCTGGATGCCTCGGCACTACAAATAAAATTGGGTACCTCAAAAGTAAAACTGCTCAATGATCTGGAAGCCATGGCGCTGGGGATGTTGTATCTGTCTGAAGACGATTTGATTGAGTTAAATCCCAAGGCAGAAACCCAAACGGGCAATATTGCCGTGATAGCCGCTGGCACCGGCTTGGGCGAAGCTATTCTGTATTGGGATGGATATAAGCATCATCCAATGGCTACCGAAGGCGGTCACTCCGACTTTGCTGCGCAAAATGACCAGCAGGATTTGTTGGTGGCGTATCTTAGAAAACAAACGCCTGAGCATGTGAGTTACGAGCGCGTCCTGTCCGGCATTGGTTTTAGCCATTTGTATGATTTTCTTTGTGAGCAGGGTTTTGCACCTTGTCCTGATGTGCCCGATAACAACAGCGGCATTGATAGAAATGCGGTCATTTCCAAATTGGGTGTGGCCGGTGAAGACGCTTGTTGTGCCGAAGCCGTCAAGCTGTTTGTTGAGCTTTATGGCGCAGAAGCCGGCAATTTGGCATTAAAATCAATGGCTACCGGCGGGGTTTATATCGGCGGGGGTATCGGTCCAAAAATATTACCGGCCTTACAAAATGGACATTTTATGGACACGTTTAAAGCCAAAGGCCGCTTTGCACCTTTGCTGGGTAAATTATCGGTAAAATTGTCGTTAAACCCACGGACACCTTTAATTGGCGCTATTAATTATTTTGGTATAGAGTGAATGGTCGATTTTTAGAGGTGTTTTTTAATATCCATTCTATGGTGAAGTATTCGCACAATTAGAATATATTTATCTTCAATCGTGTAAACAATTAAATGTTTTCCATGATTATGTATCCGAACAGTGGGTTTAAATTCAATACGTTCAGGGCAGGCAAATGGATTGTCTGCCAAAAACAAAAAAACTTTATTTAATTCGGCATAATAGCTTTTAGCTTTTGATTGCCCAAAGTTCTGACTTCCATAAATAAAAATAGAGATCAGATCTTCATCGGCCAATACTGTTTTTTTAATGCGCATTAAGGGAGGCCAGTCTTGCTTGAGCTTCTTTTAGAACATCTTCCATTGAGCGCTCACTTATTCCACTTTTAATACCTTCAGCGATAGCTGCTTGTAATAACCGTTGCTGACGACGCTCTTCCTGATCGCGCTGAATCAAATCCTGAACATAGTCACTACTGCTTGAGTACCCTCCCTCTTCAATTTGGGATTTAACCCAATCTTGCATAGGTTCGGGTAATGAAATGTTTATCGTCGGCATAGTGGTATCTCCAAAAAATCAAGTGGAATAATAATAATGATGAGAGTATTTGTCATTTATTAATCTGTAGCTACTCTTTTTGGTAGGTGCCAATCAGCACGGTCTGCCCCAAGATATGTCCTGCCATGGCTTTTTCCAGTTGGGCTTTATTAGGGTTATGCAGATCCGGCAGTTCAATATCCAATGCATAGAGTTTATGAAAGTACCGGTGCCGACCAATGGGCGGGCAGGGGCCTTTATACCCGGTTTCTTTCCAGTCATTTTTGCCTTGTAGCGTGCCCAAGGGTAAGTCACTTTCAGTGATGGCCTTGGGTAATTCCATGGCTGTGGCTGGAATATTATAAAGCACCCAATGTACCCAGGTCATTTTGGGTGCAGCCGGATCAGGTGCGTCCGGATCATCAACAATTAACGCCAGACTTTTAGTCTTTTGTGGAAGCTGCGACCAGCTTAACGCAGGTGAATTATCATCACCCTGACAGGTAAACTGTGTTGGAATTTCACCCTGATGAACAAAATCAGGTGATTTTAGGTTTAAAGTCATGGCTTGTTCTCCTTCAGCGGCCAAGGCTGCCGTTATAGTAAAAACGCTAAAAATCAAACAAATTAACCGGGTAATGAAGTGCTGATAAATTAAATTCATAAATCACCTGATAATGAATACCACACGATTTATAAAAATACCACGAAGACACGAAGAAATAAAATTTTCGTAAGTATTTACTTCCCCCTTTGAAAAAGGGGGATCGAGGGGGATTTATCTAATAAAATCTCCCCTAACCCCTCTTTTTCAAAGAGGGGGACTGAATAGTTACAAATTTTCGTAACGACTCGGTAGATGTTGTTTTCGATCATAAAACACGGACGATACGATTATACGGATTTCAAAACTTTCCTTATCCGTGTCTATCAGTCGAATCCGTCTCATCTGTGTTCTATTTTTTAACGGTTAACTTTGTTAAGAACTGCACGACAACATTGAACAACCGGCGCGTTGCCGTGCCCAATCGGGGCGTTTAGCGGCAAATTCTTCTTGGTCGGGTTGTTCATCGTAGGGGTGGCGCAATAATTCCAATAACTCGTTAACCATTGAAAAATCGCCTTGTTCAGCTTTGTCAATCGCGAGCTGGGCAAGGTAGTTACGCAGGACATATTTAGGATTGACGGCATTCATGCGCTGTCTTCTCAAGTCATTTGATGTGCCGTCAATTTTTAAACGCTTAAGGTAACGCTCAAGCCACACCGTTAAACGGGATTTATACTCCGGCGTTATTTGCTCGGGAACATAATAAGCGATGCTTAAAAGATCAAATATTGCTTCATAATCAGAGGACTCTATATCTATCTTGGCCAACTGACGATAAAAAAGTGTCATGTCGGTTTCAATCAATGCCAGTAGTTCCAACAATTCAGTACATAATTCGCCGTCGGTTGCAGGGTCAAAGGTATTCAGGCCCAGTTTTCCCGCCATCATGGTTTGCCAGCTCTGTTCAAAGGTCAGCTTATAAACAGCCAACGCTTCTTGTAGCGGTTCTACTTGCTCAATGAGCGGATAAATGGCATTAGCCAGTTGCCCCAGATTCCAGTAAGCGATTTGCGGCTGGTTGCCGAAACGATAACGGCGCTGTTCGACATCGGTCGTGTTGGGCGTCCAGTTAAGATCAAAATTTTCCAGCCAGCCGTAGGGCCCGTAATCAATGGTCAGACCCAATATCGACATGTTGTCGGTATTCATGACCCCATGAACAAAGCCGACGCGCTGCCAATGCACAATCATTTCCGCCGTCCTTCGGCAAACTTCTGTAAACCAAGCGATATACACGTCTGGCGATGGTTCACCCAAATGCGGAAAATCAGTGCGGATTGTGTAGTCTGCCAGTTTTTTTAGCAATGCAACATCGCCGCGTGCGGTTAAAATTTGAAAGCTGCCAAAGCGGGTAAAGGACGGCGCAACCCGACAAACAATAGCCCCCGGTTCCGCTTTGGGATTACCGTTGTAAAACATATCCCGAATAACCGTTTCACCGGTCAGCACCAAACTTAACGCCCGCGTGGTCGGTACGCCTAAATGATACATAGCCTCGCTGCATAAAAATTCACGCACGGATGAGCGTAATACAGCCAAACCATCGGCTGTTCTGGAGTACGGGGTAGGCCCCGCGCCTTTAAGTTGCAAAGCCCAGCGTTCACCTTTTCGATTGACGATCTCGCCCAAATTAATGGCGCGGCCATCACCCAGTTGACCCGCCCAATTACCAAACTGATGGCCGCCATAACAAGTCGCATAAGATTCCATGCCTGCTGTCAGACTGTTACCGGAAAATACTTGCGTAAAATCGTCTGCTTCACAGGCATCGGCGGTCAAATCCAATAGTTCGGCAACTTCTTTTGAATAAGCCACCCGTTGCGGATTGACCACGGGAGTGGGTTTTACTCGGGAGTAGCAAGCGCCGAAAACTTGACGACGATTATTGATAGTTTCTTCATCAGCGGGTAATTCACGAATGAAGCGATTATCGAAACTTAAATCATTAAGGGTGGATGGCTTGGGTTGGGCATTCATGGGCGGCACGACTAGGTTGTATTAATGGGCGATAAATCTAAAAAGGTTTAACAACAGATTAACACAGTTTTTGGGCTGCCCATGCACTTGATTTATCAAGCATGCGGTTAATTATACACTCAACACAAGTTTCTTATGCTGGAGATGCCTGAGAATCCAATATGAGAAACATATTAATTAATATTGAAACTATTTCTCACCTTTGTTACCCTAGCTAAAAATACCGGGCAGCAAGCGAGACTATCATGAAATACAATAAAATTAGCACCATAGCTAAGCTTGACCAACTTCAGTCGGCGTTTGTTTATTCGACAAAGATGTCGGAAGCGCTTGGCGTTTCAAGGAGAACACTTCTCAACTGGCGACAGAAGCCTGAGTCGATCTCTGCCAAGTATCGTCTGGATATTGATGTTTTGTATTGCCGGCACTTTTTGATTCCTGAATGGGATGTTCCCATGCAAACCTTTGAAGCGGTTTTGTTACCGGATGATATGCCTCACAACGAAGCGCTGTTTCTGCCTTTTCTACGTCGCTTGAGTTATGGCACGATTGAAATCGAAACCGATATGTCGAAAGCGGATTTCGATAACATTATTGACGGGAAGAAGATGCCCAAGAATATGGACAGGCAGACTTTTCATGAAGGTTTTAACACGTTTATTACGCATAAACAACTTTGGCAGAGGATTGTGGAGCACAGTGAACCGATGCCGATCACTGTAGAGAGCATTAAGACATTGCATGCCGATTTTATGCGCGGTATTTATGAAAATGCCGGTTTTTTTTCCACCCAAATGCGCGTGATGGGGCGGCTAGAAGGGGTACAGACAACAGAACCGGAAGATATAGACGAAGAAATGCACAGATGGGTTTATAAAGAGGCCAAGTCTGCAACGCTGTCAGCGATTGCCAAAGCACATGCTTATTTTATTTTAATTCATCCGTTTGGTGATGGTAATGGCCGTGTTGGACGTGCTTTGGTTATGGCGCAGTGCTTGAATGCCCGACTAATGCCGCCAGTATTTGATGGTGAAAACAGGGCGATGTATTACGCTGCGATGCAACATGCCATGAAACATGGGCGGTATGCGCCATTGCTTCGTCTTTTTTATGAAGCAGCAAGTGGCCTTGATGTGACTTAGTGGAATCGAGGATAGTCAAAGTTTTAAACATCTAATAAGTTTGTAGGTATTTCTGCCTGTCCGGTAGGGCGGGCACGCTTTTTGTGCCCACGCAGAATTAAAACAATGGCATGAAAATGGTGGGCAGAAAAGCGTTGCCCACCCTACATTTTGAATGCCATTTAGTCGGCGGGTTTTATAAATCCAGTCCTGCTAAGTGCTCTTAATTCATATTCAACTGGAGGTTTTAAGGATCTATGCCAGGCTATTTAAATAGTCTTCATAATTACCGGCAAAACCAACTACTTCTCTATTGCTTACAACACAAAATCCGTCGCGGCCAATGTAGCCGGGATATTACCCGTCAGTTGAATTTCGTACTCGGTTGCGGCATCCGAATCGGTGTTAAGGGAAATGATACCGCCGCTGTAATGGATTTGTCCGGGTGCATTAAACGCAGATGTAATAAATTTGAAAGCCTGATTACCCGCCACAGTCAAATTGGGATCAATGCTTGAAAGGTCAATTTTGTCTTGTCCACGAATAAAATCAGTAATCACATCACGAGCTGCCGCACCCAAGCCCAGCTCTGTTAGCGCATTAAAGTCAAAAACATCGTTGCCGGCACCGCCGATAAGGCTGTCTTTTCCGGCACCACCGATTAAGGTATCAATGCCCGCACCGCCAATGAGCTTGTCAGCACCGGCACCACCGTTGAGAGTGTTGGCCGCTGCATTACCGGTAAGCGTGTCGTTGTAGTTGGAGCCGGTAATGTTTTCGATATTTTTAATTAAATCAGCACCGGAAATACCGCTGGCTGTGGCTAGTCCTGAAGCATTTAACACTGATAGATTGAGGGTTACTCCGATGCTACCTGGGGTAGTTGCGTATTGATAATACAGGGTATCGGTTCCACCCAAACCATCAAGGCTGTTTACGCCGTTACCGGCATAGAGAACATTGTTAAGGCTATTGCCGCTTAGGTTGGCAGCGCCGGTTGCCAGAACACGACCATTTTCTACATTCGCACCCAAGGTATAAGCAGCCAAGTAACTGTTAACAAGGTCTGTACCACCGGTGCTTGCCAAGGCATTGGTTTCGCTGACAACATCACCTGCATTATCGACAAAATAAGTATCAGAGCCATCGCCTCCTTTCATGATATCGGCACCGATACCACCGTTCAAGGTATCATTCCCAAGCAAGCCTTTCAAAATATCATTGCCTGCCAGTCCATTTAAGGTATCGTAACTACCACTGTCGATGGTATCACCCGTTAAGATATCATTTCCCGACGACCCATTGATGATAAGGTCATCCCGTACCAGCGCTACATTGATTTTTGCCTGAACAGGCGTGGTTGACAGTAAACCGCTATTGTCTTTAGTTACTACAGTAAAAGCATTCAATGAACCGTTGGCGTTAGCCGTCGGTGTCCAATACCCACTATGAGTGAGATCAATGCTGGTGTTGGTACTTGCATTCCAGGCAGTTGCCGTTCCAGCGGAAGCACCAATCAACAACTTACCGGTGTTGACCGCTTTAATAACAAATGCGCTAATAGAACCATCAACATCCGCTTCATTACCTTGCACCTTAAGGCTGGCAAAATTGATCGAAATTTGGTGGTCTTCGTTGCCGCTGGCAACGGGTGCAGAAAAATCCGTTAACGTGGGTGCATCATTAACCGGTGTCACATTGATTGCAAAAGTTTGCTTGGCAAGCACACCACCCTTACCGTCAGCGACAATAAAGGTAAAGCTGTCGGTTCCGTTAGCATTGGCTTTCGGTGTTAATTTAATCAATCCACTGTCAACATCAGCTTGGGTGAAAGTATTACCTGTTTTTAAATTTACGCCGATTTTGCTCAATATGCTTTTGAGCGGCAGCGTACCTAGCGTGTAAGTGAGTTGATTCGGCCTTTGCTCTAAATCGGTGATTGGCAACATCGTGGTCGTTAATGTTGCCAGAGCATCTTCCTGTGTAGTTAATACCT
>JBAXTQ010000083.1:0-14464 GCA_037130115.1 Methylococcaceae bacterium | reverse complement strand
AGTGCCAGCCTGCACACTGGGACAATCGGGGCCTACTCCAATACCAAGGCAGTTGACTTGGTTAATTCCTACACTCAGTGCATAGGCAGATGCTGCTGCAACATTACCAAAAAATCTTGTACTATCGTTTTCGATGCCATCCGTAGATACGTCGATCACATTTTTCGTCGCGCCAAATGCGGAAGCCGCTATGCGGTCAGCCGTATCGGCAATACCGTCAGATAAAGCGGTGAATCCGTCAAAGAAGAGCATAGCGTTAATGAACGTTAACAGGTTCGTGAGATCACTGGCACCGGCAATGATTGTGTTATTAAAAATACTATGTTGGCCATTGCCGGAGAAGTCATCCACAGTGATGGCTATAGTGCCATCGGTGGGCAAGAGTGCTAAAACATTTGAATAAGCGGTTTTTATTGATGCAAAGTTTGCAGCTCCGATGCTTCCAGAGGAATCGATAACAAGACCAAGGTCTATTATAGGTGTTGCGGAGGCTGATAAAGGGGCTAAGCCGAGTAAGCCCAAGACTGCCGCAGAGGCTAGTAATTTAAAATTAGACATAATAGTTTTCCTATTGAAAAGTTAAGATAAGTAGCACTTCACTCCAGCTATATGGAATGAATTACTGTAATACTCTTAAGCAATAATCGAACCAACATGAATTATTCGTTATAATTCAATGGATTTTATATAATGCGATTACAGCTATAGCCAGAACTGTAAAAATTACTGACAGTTTATTATGCGAAAAAACGCTTTCCACACAGTGCTTATGAATATTCGTTAAAATCGGACTAATATTGTATGATTTGATATGAGCAGCTGCCGCCAGCGCCGAATTAGAAAATAGATTTATAATAACTGCTCTATTGATCGTGGAAAGACGATTTAAATAATCACCACAAACCCGTCAGCCCTTTGGTATCGGGCTGCAACTTGATATTTATTTGGAATTTTGGAGTATTATGCGGATCAACTTATTTTTCATACTGATTACAAAGTAATAACTCGTCTTTAAATTATATTTTTTGGAACTGTAAAATATTTGACACTTTAACCTAAAAATATAATAGAAGACGGTTCAATCCACTATTTCGACATTATCTTAAGAGCATCACTAAAAACCCTCACCTTTTTTGAGTATGAATAAAGTGATTGATTCTAATATTATTATCATCATGAGCCTCTCCCCTTGGGGAAAGTTTTTTTGACAACAGTAAATAATCTCGGTGCTGAGCTATTGTTTTCTTTACTGTAAAAAAAGCTGACACAAAATTGATTCTTATCCAGTTGTTCACACCAGTTTTCAACCTGGGCAGTTTCAAGATCACCGCCTGAATGTCCCGGATAAGCCATGACCGTGATAATACCCTGATTTGATAATAACTGGCTGGCACTCTGTAAAGCCGTTATGGTTGAATCGGTGCAAGTGATAATAGTTTTATCACCGCCCGGCAGATAGCCCAGATTAAACATAATCACACTAATAGTGCCATGATGATGAGCCGGAATTCGGTCGGCCATGTCGGCATG
Source organism: Methylococcaceae bacterium (assembly GCA_037130115.1). Classification (GTDB taxonomy): domain Bacteria; phylum Pseudomonadota; class Gammaproteobacteria; order Methylococcales; family Methylomonadaceae; genus Methylobacter_C. The sequence goes on along the minus strand of JBAXTQ010000083.1, from coordinate 12,934 downwards.
ACTGGCATGAATTAACGTCAAACATTCCGGATGGTGTGTCTGAAGACATTTTTGATGGGTGGATTCGATGGCCGCTTGTTGTATGTCAAAACCAAAAACCTTGCCTGACGGACTGACTTGTTCGACCAGAAACAAGGTGTCGTGGCCGTTGCCTACGGTAGCGTCAATGGCAATAGCGCCAGCGTGAAGAACTTCTTTAATGAGATTGTGAGCGGTGCTAACCAGTGAAATGCGTTGCATAATGGCGTTGAATGTTTGCAGTTAATGGAGTGTTAGTTAATAAGGTATCTGAGAAATCTTGGCAAAACCCGGGTATTTGCAAGCTGCCTTTAGCGCCAAAGCCGTTAAAAACAGCCAACTGTGGGTGTTGTGGATGGCAGCCGATAAAGGGCTGTTTGTCCAAGGTACAGGGTCGAATATTGGCTTGATGACTCAGTAAAGTGGCTTTTGCCAAATCAGCTGAAACGGATTTGAGCGTTTTTAACAAATATTCTTTACCGCGTTCGGTAGGCAAGGTGTTCAGGTTTTCCCGGTCAAATGTTGCACCGACACGGATGTGCCGATCATTTAAAGGAATTAGCCAGTCGCCAAAATTCAGGATTTTATCCGGTAATTGACTTTGATGTTCCAGTGTTAAAATCTCGCCTTTTACCAACTGAAAAGGCAGCCAGGAAAACCAGGGATTATGCGTGGCATGATGACCTTCGCAGAAAATAATCTGTTTAGGGGAAATATCCTGCCAGCGCAAAGCCGGTTGCAACTGAATATCTTGATAATCAATATCGGCCTGTCGGTAACTATTTTTGGCGATAAAGAAGGCTTTTAAACAGGCTAATAATGGCCGTATTTGTAAATAGCCGGTTTGTTTTTGTTCCAAAAAGCCAAAGGGCGCAATCAAATTTTTTATAGCGTGATCTGGCGATGTTATTGCGCCCAAATAGTCGTAATAATCCGCGTCATTAAGTCGTTTAAGGCCATGCGTTAATTCTTTATCACTGCGAAAAAGTCGCAACATGGGTTTTTCTATATAAAAAGTTTGCTGAAAAATAGCGGCCAAGTGCGAGTAATACTGTTTTGCCGTGGGCAGTAAATTATCAACCTCCACCGATTTTACAAAACGCATGCCGGTGACCGGATTGATTAAGCCAGCCGCGACCTGAGACGCGCTTTCCCTGCCATTATCAACGATAACAACCTTGCAACCCCGTTGTATAAGCTCCCAAGCCAACAAGCTTCCCGCCAGTCCCTGGCCGATAATTAAGTAATCGATAGTCATTAAATGATTTCCTTATTTCTCAAATTGATTCACCACGAAGACACGAAGGACACGAAGAAAAACATCAATCTTTTGTTTTCGTATCCCTTCAGCTATGAAGCGTGACGTAGTTTATAAATCAGACCCGCATCAAACTTCTATTATCCGTGTCAATCAGTTAAATCCGTGTCATCCGTGTTCCAATGTCATTAATTTAAGCCGTTCACTGAGCGAAGTCGAAGCGATTTTGCCGACTTCGGCTTCGCTCAGCCAACGGTTTATCTTCCCAAGAGACGCTTAACTTAACGACATTGATCCGTGTTCTATTTTTCTTAACGGCTGAGTTGTTGCCAGTTTTTTGCTAACAGCAGCGCTTAATGCCGTTCCATTTTTCATCTTGCCATTGCCTGAAAAAATCAGCTTTGCTCAAGGGCGGATGACAGTCATGACCGGCATCGGTTTGATGATGCCGAGTGTAATATTTTAGATATTGCTCGTAAGCATCATCACCTGAAAGGCGACGCAGCATCTGCCAGAAGACTTTGAGCCTGCCTGACATTAATCCCTCACCCAATCTTCAACCAGGCGACTGGGACTGTGCGCTGATTCTGTTAAGGGCAATACGGACTTTCCTGACAGATAACGGGCGCAAACACGTAACATATCAAAAACAATTAACCACAATAAGCTGACAAAAAACACCGTCAGCCACGCATCCAGATGCAAATTAAATATCAATTGCGGGGCTATGGCTGCTTTGGCGGGTGGCAAAACTCCCGCTGCCAGCTTGTCCGTTAGCTCATTGGCTGCTGAAAAGAAACCGATGCGAATATCATCGCTGGCAATTTTCTGCCAGGCTGCCGTCGTCGTAATAATGACCAGCCAGACCAACGGTAACCCGGTTACCCAGGCGTGTTTTAGTTTGCCGGATTTAATCAAAATCCCCGTCGCCACACACAGCGCGATAGCCGCCAACATTTGATTGGCAATACCGAACAACGGCCATAAAATATTGACACCGCCGTTGGGGTCTATCACACCAATGTACAGAAAATAACCCCAACCTGACACGACCAAAGCACTGGTAAAAACAACAGAAGGTAGCCACGATGTTTCGCCCATTTTGGGCCAAATATTACCGAGCATGTCCTGCAACATAAACCGGCCTACACGCGTTCCGGCATCCAGCGTAGTGAGAATAAAAATAGCCTCAAACATAATGGCAAAGTGATACCACAAAGCCAGTAAACTTTCCCCAAAAGCGCTGCCGAAAATACTCGCCATACCGACCGCCAGTGAAGGTGCGCCACCGGTACGTGCAAACAGTGTTGCTTCACCCATTTGGTGCGCCAGATTTTGCATTTGTGCTACCGTCACCGGATAACCCCAGGAAGAAATTTTGGCGACGGCATCAGCGGTATCCGCACCGACAACGCCCACAGAACTATTAATGGCAAAAAACACCCCCGGATCCAGCACGGTAGCGGCTATCATCGCCATAATGGCAACAAACGATTCCAATAACATACCGCCATAACCAATCATGCAGATGTCACGCTCATTACTGAGCAGTTTGGGGGTCGTGCCTGATGCAATCAATGCGTGAAAACCGGAAATAGCTCCGCAAGCAATGGTAATAAAGACAAACGGGAATAATTTGCCACCAAAAATGGGGCCTGTACCATCGATAAATTGGGTGATTGCAGGCATTTTTACTACCGGTTGCAATAGGATAATCGCTACTGCCAACAAGGTGATGGTTCCCAGCTTCATGTAAGTCGATAAATAATCGCGCGGTGCCAACAATAACCAGACCGGTAAAATAGCGGCGGCAAAACCATAGGCCATAATCCACCAGGCAAGCGTCAGGCCTTCGTGATCAAAAAGCAAACGCAAGATTTCATGTTCATCAATAAAACGACCGCCCGCCACTGATAACAATAATAAAACAACACCCAAGGCTGAAGCCTCCAACACTTGCCCAGGTCTAAAATAGCGCATGTAAACGCCCACAAACATGGCAATCGGAATGGTCGCAGACACCGTAAAAGTTGCCCACGGACTGTGCTTCATGGCGTTAACCACGACCAATCCCAATACAGCAATCAGGATAATCATAATGGCAAGCGTGGCTATCAAAGCCGCCGTTCCACCCAACGGCCCCAGTTCATCACGCGCCATCTGCCCCAAACTTTTGGCATTGCGTCGGGTAGATAAAAATAACGTCACCATATCCTGCACACAACCGCCCAACACCGCACCAAACAATATCCACAACGTACCCGGTAAATAACCAAACTGCGCCGCCAATGTTGGCCCTACCAAAGGCCCCGGCCCTGCAATGGCCGCGAAATGATGACCAAACACGATCCATTTGTTGGTAGGGACAAAATCGCGACCGTTATCCAACCGCTCTGCCGGCGTTGCGCGTGTTTCATCAACGCTTAAAACAGTAGCAGCAATCCACGTTGCGTAAAAACGATAGCCGATTGCGTAAATACAAAGCGCAGCGGCTATAAACCAAAGCGCATTAATGTTTTCGCCGCGATTAAGGGCAATACCGCCGACGGCTGAAGCTCCCAACAGGGCAATGAGTAGCCAGATGGCATTTTTAAGTAACTGATTCATGGTTTAACTTTTATTTTTTATGCAAGATTGCGGTAATTATCCTTAAAATTAGCCGCTTTACCACAGGATAATTGTCAAAGGCACTATTTGTGCTTTAAAAAACGGTTTTTTTGGGGTAAAAAATATTGATCAACCGAGTTAAAATGCTGGCGATGCCTGACACCGTCTTTTGTGAATCGACATTGAGCGCATTGTTATAAGGAACGGTTTATCAAGAAGCGGTATAATTGCCGCATTTGATAATAACACGGCAATACCATGAAACTACTGATACGCAATCTAGCCCGTACCACCACAGAAGCAGATCTTCAGGCTTTATTTGAAGCGCACGGCACAGTGCAATCCTGTGACTTGGTCATCGACAAAGAGACGGGAACCTCAAAGGGTTTTGGCTTTATCGAAATGCCCAAAATGGGAGAAGCCAAGATAGCGATAAATACCCTTAACGGCAAAAATGTGGCCGGTAACAAAATCCGTGTTAAAAAAGCCGAGTAAACTCTTAAAAGATCATCACCAGTCAACAGTGGCTGGGTTGTTTCACTCGTTCACAATGAGTAAACCGCCTTCTGTTGATTAGCGGATTTTAGAAAACGGCAATACAAAGGTATAACGCCCAATGCCTTTAAGTTAAGCCGTTCACTGAGCGGAGTCGAAGTGGTTTTGCTGGGTTCGGCTCCGCTCAACCAACTTTTATAGAAATATACGGTGATTTATTTAAAAAAGATAAAGATGGCGAATTATCTTATTCAAGACCGATGTTAAAAAAATAACAGGCATTACCCTTAAATAAATATGACTAATTTTGACAACAAGTTTAAAACCTATGATTGATAATCAAACTAAAACAATGGCTTTAATAGAAAAAATAATAGCCGATCTGCCTATCTCTGCAATTCCAACGACTCAATTGATTCGTGGATTACGGGAAAGCGGTATCAAGATGATACCTAATCAGAGCTTACAAATTGTAAGCATTGTCTATCTTGGTGATGAAGGTGGAATAGGCTGTGGAATAAAATGGTTAGAAAATCAAGAATCGGCAGTGATTACATCGCTCACACACATCTTGGTGAATCCTCTACATCCATTGGCAAAAGAAATTAAAGCTTATCAAAATAAACGCATAAAGAAGCTATCAAAAATTAGATAATCAAAAGTATGGCTACGTTCTGTATTCCTGAAGATTAACCACAAATTTTGCATTACGGTACAATACGCGTATTATCTGCATTTAAACCGCCTACCCTATCCTGCATCGAAGACTCGCAGTCGGCATTGACTCCAAGACATAAAAACCCAAACCCGATCCACTTATGACCCTCAATTTTAAAACCTTTGAGACTTTTTTCCGGATGGGTAGACATATCCCCAGTAATAGGCTTGCCCGAAAAAGAATGCTCGGCGGAGCCACGCTAGTCTTGAGCTTGCTGGTGACCATTTTTGCCAGCTTTCTGGTCAAGCAGGGCATTGAACAAACGGCTGTGGGGCAGTTCGTTTTTGCCTGCGATCAGGTCACCCTTAAAATACAGGAGCGCCTGGGTGCTTACGCGCTGATTCTTCGCGGCGGCGAAGCCCTTTTTTCAGCATCCGTTTCTGTTGAGCGCAACGAGTGGCAGGCCTACGTCGAGAAACTGCAAGCAAAGCAAAGTGTTGTAGGCGTGCAAGGAATCGGGTTTACACAATTCATCCCGGCTGATCAGCTTGCCGCCCACATTGCCAAGATTCGTAGCGAGGGTTTTCCCGACTATACCGTAAAACCACCCGGCGAGCGTACAGCTTATACGTCCATCATCTACCTGGAACCTTTTCGCGACCGAAACCTGCGTGCCTTCGGTTACGACATGTATACCGAGCCTATCAGGCGGGCCGCGATGGATCAGGCACGCGACACCGGCGAGGCGGCATTGTCAGGCAAGGTTGAACTGGTGCAGGAGACCGGCACTGACGTTCAGGCCGGCGTTCTTATGTATATCCCTGTTTATCGCAACGGCGCACCCATTAGCACGGTCGAACAGAGACGGTCGGCACTGGTCGGTTGGGTCTATAGCCCTTTCCGCATGAACGATCTCATGACCGGCATACTGGCCGACTGGGTGAACCACGAAGGCAAAACCATTGAACTGGCTATCTACGATGGACGGGAGGCAACGCCTGCCAGTCTGTTGTTCGATAGTCAACCGGCCGGCACAGCGGATGTGCCATCGCTGTTCTACCAGCAGCGGACGATCAATTTCAACGGCCATCAGTGGTTGCTGGTGCTGGACCACACCGTAAAGCTATCTGCCATTGATTTCGCACCAGCATGGGCAGTTCTGGCTGGCGGACTTGCGCTTAGTGGCCTGCTTTCCGGATTGATGCGCTCGGTAATCAATACGCGTATCAATGCCGACCGCATCGCCGAAGACTTGACCACCGAGATCAGGCAAGCGCAAGAAAAGCTCCACCTCCTGCTGAATTCAACTGCCGAAGCAATATACGGTATTGACACGGACGGTAACTGCACCTTCTGCAACAACGCCTGTCTCCGTCTGCTTGGCTACCAGCATCCCGATGATCTGCTCGGCAAGAACATGCATTGGCAAATTCACGGAAAATACGCGGATGGTACGCACTTTCCCGTTGAAGATTGCCGCATCTTTCAGGCGTTCCAGAAAGGGGAACGTATGCATGTGGACGATGAGGTGCTCTGGCGTTCTGACGGCACTTCTTTTCCTGCCGAGTATTGGTCGTATCCGGAAAGCGACAAAGGTGTGGTGGTAGGATCTGTGGTCACATTTTTCAACATCAGTGAGCGCAAACGCCTGGAGGAAGTAATCCTCAATCAATTCGCCATCATTGAAACATACCAGGGTTTGGCGGCGCTTGCTGACTTGGACGGCAAGCTCATCTATATCAATGCGGGCGGAACAAAGCTGCTCGGTGCCGCCCAAGCCGAAGAAATATTGGCCAAAAACATGACTGATTTTCTTGAGTCGACAGACTTCAAACGCGTCACAGATGAAGTGCTCCCGATTGCCGTCAAGGACAGGTTGTGGAATGGCGAACATACCCTGAAGCGCATCGACGGCACCAGCATTTCGGTTTCCCAAACAGTATTCCCGATCCATGACGCCGAGGGCAACCTCAAACATATCGGCATGATAATATCGGACATTTCACTACAGAAAACAATGCAGGAAAAATTACTGATTTCTGAAAAACTGGCGGTGATGGGTCGGCTTGTGGCAGATGTGTCCCATGAGCTCAACAATCCCCTCGCGGTCATCATCGGCAGGACTCAACTCATGCTTAGCCATAGTGACGGGCAGCAACTGTCGTTAAAAAGCCAACTTGAAACAGTATTGCAAAACGCTCTGCGTTGCAAAACCATTTTAAGCAATCTGCTCACCTATAGCAGAACCATCGGCAAGCAAGAAGCCGCCGTCAATCTGCCTGATTTAATCAGGGAGGCGGTTGATGCGGTGACCTATCAATATGACATGAGTACCATTGAAGTGACTGTAGCTTGCAATTTGCCGGCCTACACTAAAATCACCGGCAACAAGGATGCCCTGCTCTCCGTCTTTGTCAATCTTATCCGCAATGCACGGCAGGCGATGACCCAAACAGGCAAGCTGACCATCATGATCGCCAAAGAAAATGAAAGCCAACTCCGCATCGAAATTCATGACACCGGCATCGGTATCAGCAAGGAGCAGTTAGAAAAAATATTTCAGCCATTCAACTCCGGATGGCAACAAGACAAAGGCACCGGACTGGGTCTGGTCACCAGCCTGGGTATTATTGAGACGCACGGTGGTAAGCTGTGGGCTGAAAGCGCAGGCGAGAGGCAAGGCGCAAAATTTATCATTCTACTGCCGCACAGAAATAGGAAAACTCAGGCTATTAACGGATTGGAGGGCTAAAAAATGAAAAAAACGGTGACGAAGCGGAAAATACTCCTGATTGATGACGAGCCTGATCTGCTGGATCTGATTAAAGAAATGCTGGAACAAGAAGGCTATCAGATTTTTTGCGCCACCAATGGTGCCGATGGCATTCTGCTTAATGCGCGGGAGAATCCGGATTTAATTGTTCTTGACCTGCGGATGCCTGAAATGGATGGTATTGAAACTTTGCAACATATCCGTAAAACCGATGACCAAGTCATTGTTCTCATCCTGACCGGCTATGGCTGTCCCGATACCATCAGGGATGCGGTCGATCTTAATGTCAGCGAATATTTAAGCAAACCTTTTGAAAACAAACATTTGGTAAACGTTATCGGCAAGGCGCTTGATCTCTAAATAAAGGAGCTGAAAAAATGGAAGATCTCAAAAGACTTATCTATGTGCCTATCCTGCATGCACTGGAAGATGCGAAACACAAAGCGTCAAGCTTGCCAAAGAATCAAAAAATTGCTGAAGAGTTATCCGCCGTTGATGAAATGTGGGCGGGAATTTCGGCCAAAATAGAAGGGCTCAACTTACCCTGGAAGCAGACGCGCATTTATCAGGATGGTGCGCCGGTGTGCGGTAATGAACTGACCTTGGCTAGGCGACTTGCCGGGAGTGGCAGCCCCAACTTCTCGTTTATTTTGGACTTGATAAACAAGGGCGCGACACTTGAGGGCACGGAAAACATGGATTTACTAATACAAGAATACGATCTGCTTAATAAATTTCGGATGAAAAGTTCTGGTACGCATCAGCAAGCCAAGAATGCGGAATACCAGACTAAAAGCCGTGAACTACTTGCATTGAGGGATCAATTCATATTAAACCGCATTACCGGCACTCTTAAAAAAGACGAGTTGCCCATAGTTTTTATGGGCGTCATGCACCGTTTGGATAAAATGCTCGAAAAGGATTTCCTGGTTTCTTATGTTATTTATCGTCTTCCATTTCGCAGTATTGGAACCATATATAACGCCTAAAGTGGAATAATATACATCGACAATCATCGTTGTTACACGCCAACTCCATCCTGTTTTCACCCATTTACTTTAATGCGGAAAATGTTTACACGGGATCATATAAGGCGGCATTGGCCAAGCAAGGCAAGAACCAGCGCCATGCTAATAAAAGTTATATCAGCCACCCTCATAAATCCTTTTATTATCCGCTAGTTAATTGATTTAAAACCTGTTAATGACGGTGTTTAACCTATATAATAAAGGGCTAAATTATTCCGGTTAGTGAGAACACAGTGGATATTAAAGCATATATGCAAGGTCTTGGCCTGCAAGCCAGAAAGGCCGGAAGGGAAATCAGCCGGGCTGAATCAGGCAAAAAAAATCAGGCTTTGTTAAAAATTGCCGAGATTATTGAAAGTAGCCAAGAACAGCTAATCACCGAAAACCAAAAAGATTTGGCGGCCGGTAAGCAAAATGGTCTGGATGCGGCGTTACTGGACAGACTGGCCTTAACGCCTGCCAGTATTCAGGCGATGGTTGAAGGTTTAAAGCAAGTTGCCGCTTTACCTGATCCCGTGGGCGAAATCAGTGATTTAAGTTATCGACCCAGCGGCATACAAGTTGGACAAATGCGCGTGCCTTTGGGTGTCATTGGCATTATTTATGAGTCCCGCCCGAATGTCACTGTCGATGCAGCGGCTTTGTGCCTTAAATCCGGCAATGCCTGTATTTTACGCGGCGGTTCTGAAGCCATGCACTCCAATCAAGCCATTGCCGCCTGCATTGCCAAAGGCCTTGAAGCGGAAGGTTTACCGGCACAAGCGGTGCAAGTGGTCGCCACAGCCGATCGCGCGGCGGTGGGCGAACTCATTACCATGAAGCACTATGTAGATGTTATCGTGCCACGCGGTGGTAAAAGCCTGACCGAACGTATTTCCCAAGATGCAACCATTCCGGTGATTAAGCATCTGGATGGTATTTGCCATGTTTATATTGACGATAAAGCCGATATTGATAAAGCCGTCAAGATTGCTGACAATGCCAAAACCCATCGTTATGGCGTGTGCAATGCGATGGAAACATTACTGGTTGCCGAAGCTATTGCGGCAAAAGTATTGCCGTTGCTGGCAGCAATCTATCTTGAAAAAGGGGTTGAATTACGCGGCTGTCTTAAAACCTGTTCTTTGATTCCAAAATGCTCAAGAGCCACTGAAGAAGATTGGAACACAGAGTATCTGGCTCCCATTTTATCAATAAAGATTGTTCATGATATGGATGAAGCAATGGAGCATATTAACAAATACAGCTCCAGCCATACCGAATCAATTGTCACCGAAGATTACACACGGGCAAGACGTTTTCTGCGGGAAGTCGATTCCAGCTCGGTTATGGTTAATGCCTCGACCCGTTTTGCTGACGGCTTTGAATACGGATTGGGTGCCGAGATTGGTATTAGTACCGATAAACTCCATGCACGCGGCCCCGTCGGTTTAAAAGGACTGACGTCATTGAAGTACATTGTTTTGGGTGATGGCCATATCAGGCAATAAATGATAGGCATTTTTGGCGGCACTTTTGACCCGGTTCATTACGGGCATTTACGCTCGGCACTGGAAGTTAAAGAACTTTTTGGACTGACCGAAGTCAGACTGGTTCTCAGCGCACAACCGCCGCACCGGGAACAGCCTGCTGCAACCGCGTTAATGCGTTTGCAGATGCTGGAACTGGCCATAAAAAATCAGCCGGGATTAATTATTGATACCCGTGAATTAAACCGGCAGGGCGCATCTTATATGGTGGATACGCTAACGTCTTTACGGCAGGAATTTAAAAATGAGCCTTTACTGTTGTTTATCGGCAGTGATGCGTTTAACCAATTAAAAACCTGGCATCAATGGCCGCATTTATTTGATTTTGCGCACCTTGTCGTCATGACTCGCCCCGGCTTTGCGATACAGAATCTTGATGATTTTTTTAAGGCCAAACTGGCTACCGAGCTAACGGAATTGACACACGCTAGTGCGGGTAAGTTATACTTTCAGCAAGTCACGCAACTGGATATTTCGGCTACGGCCATCAGAAACATGATTGCAGAACAACAAAATCCGGGGTTTTTACTACCCGATACTGTTATTGCCTATATCAGGCAACACCAGCTTTACCAGAGACCTTAGTCTCATCACACAACCAGGAATTTTAATGCGAGTAGAAGATTTATTGAAAATTGTCCAAGATGTTTTGGATGAACGTAAAGGACAAAATATAACGACATTGGATGTTCGTGGCAAAACCAGCTTTACCGATTACATGGTCGTCGTTACCGGAACGTCAGACCGTCACATGAGATCTTTATGTGATTACATCGTTGATAAAGCCAAGGAAGAAGGTTTTAGACCCTTAGGTATTGAAGGCGACTTGGGCTCAGACTGGATTCTTTTGGATATGGGCGATGTTATTGTTCATGCGATGACAGTGCAAGCTCGCGGTTTTTATCAATTGGAAAAATTATGGTCGGTTGATCGCGAAACTGAAACTGAACAGCAAGCTGTTTAAGTTAATTACGCCTATTTAAAAAATCTCCCCTAACCCCTCTTTTTCAAAGAGGGGGACTGAATAATACCGAAGTTAGACCTGGCAGGTTTATAAAATCCGCCAGCTCTGTCCCATGTTAATTACAATGAAGTTACTATTTACTGCATCTGGACACACTGATAAATGCTGGATAAACGGCTTAAATAGTGCTTTATTTAGCAGACTCAATTTCAAATTATTTGGATGATGTCTCGGCATTAAGCCACAATAAAAACAGCTCATAACCTAACGCTAACGTTACGGCTCCAATAAAAAGACCGATAACACCTGAATTGAGAAGACCGCCAATGGCACCGATAAAAATAATGGCCATCGGTGTTTTTACGCCTCTACCCAGCAGAATCGGTTTAAGAATATTGTCTATCAAGCTAAGCGGGATACTCCAGATCAAAAATGCGACCGCAGTAAAGGTATCCGCGTTATAAAACAGATAGATGACGACGGGAATCAAGATTGGCGCAGTACCAATCTGGGCTATCGACAGAATCAGACAAAGCAGCGCCCAAAGACCCGCAGCGGGCACACCCACCACCATAAAACTGATGCCTGCCAGCAGACTCTGAATCAAGGCAACCCCTAAAATACCATTGGCGACACTCCGTACGGTCGCTTCTGCCAAGTCAGCAAAATCTTCACCTTTTTCAGCTGCAAGCCGATGAGTAATAGCGCGGGCTATACGATTGCCCCCGCTGGAATTAGCCAACAATATACCGGCAATAATGATGGCAACCACAAAACGTAAAATGGCAATACCGGCACCGGTTGCCGCTGATAACAGCCAACTACCGATAACTTTAAGTACCGGACTCAGCTGCTGCAAAGCACTATGAATATTTTCCGAGGCAAGCAACCAAAACTTGGCGAGCGGTTCGCCAATCAGCATGATGTTACCCAAACTCTCAGGCGGGGGTGGAATTGACAGGGAGCCGTCTTTTATTTTATCCACCAGCATTTTTATCCCGCCAATCAGTGTGTCCGTCAACAGCACGGTGGGAACAATCATGATAATCAGAAAAGCAAAAGTAAATAGGGTCGCAGACGTTTTATGCCGATCACCCAACGCGCTACAAAGTCGACTGTAAAGTGGATGTGCGGCAATGGCAATAATAATCCCCCAGACGATAGGCTCTATAAAAGGGCCAACAATCTTTAAACACCAGACTGTAATAATGAGCAACAGACCTATGCGGATAGTGGCCTCCAGTGATCTATGAAAAAAAATATTGTCGTCTTTTGATAGATTGGAATCATTCATAATGAGAATTTTTTTAAAATTGATTTTAGGAAAGTAAGCAACTACAAACGTATTTTAGTAACCACTCAGCGATTAACAAATAGAACACGGATAACACGGATTTGACAGATAGACACGGATAAGAAAAGTTTATCAATCTTATGATTGAGCAGTCGTATGCACTTAAGCTTTTGACTACCAATTTAAAGCGGGACAGATAAATAAAACTGGCCTATTGATTCCGGGAGCGCTGAGCCCCAGCTCGGCGTAGTCATCAATCGGTTTGACTATCCCGTGCCGAGCTGGGGCTCGGCGTTCCCAGAAAGTTATC
>JBAXTQ010000082.1:0-14519 GCA_037130115.1 Methylococcaceae bacterium | reverse complement strand
ATCCGGCAACGCTCCAGCGTTGCGTGACGCGGGAGCGTCACTGTCGGCATTCCCACGCCGGAGCCTGGGGCATTTATTCCGAGCTACCTAAAGGTGAAAGTGCTATTTTCGCTTTTAGCCTTATGTTTTTTTTGGTATTTCGACTAAAATCATTGGTATTTTTACCTTGATTAAACCTATGACCCAAGCTATTCGCATTGAAAGATGCAGCGGTGCCGCACTTGAGCACTACGTTCCTGAACTTGCACGCTTAAGAATTGAAGTATTTCGTGATTTTCCTTATTTGTACGACGGGGATTATGACTATGAAAAAAAATACCTGCAAACTTATATTGACACCCCTGAAAGTGTTATCGTATTGGCATTTGATGGCGATAAAGTGGTTGGTGCTTCGACCGCCATTCCCATGCAATATGAAACGGATCCACTGAAAAAGCCCTTTCTTGAGCAGGGCTATAACCTTGAAGAGGTATTTTATTGCAGTGAATCGGTTTTAAACAAGGATTATCGCGGTCTGGGGTTGGGTGTGCAGTTTTTTGAGCAAAGAGAAGCGCATGCTGAAGACTTGGGTGGTTTTAAAGTCATTACTTTTTGTTGTGTAGAGCGACCGATAGATCATCCGCGTCGCCCGGCTAATTATGTGCCTCTGGATTTATTCTGGAACAAACGCGGCTATGTTAAACATCCGGAACTTAAAACGACTTATTCATGGAAAGATCTGGATGAAGCAGAAGAAACGCCCAAACCAATGACTTTTTGGCTTAAAAATGAACGTTAAAATTGCAGCAGCTCAGTACGACATCAGTTTTCTGGAAAATTGGCTGGCTTATCAACAAAAAATTGAACGCTGGGTTGTCGAGGCGACGACACACGAGGCCAAAATACTGCTGTTTCCGGAATATTTCAGTATGGAATTGGCCTCCTTGTTTGGCCCGGATATTTATTCCTCATTAAGCAGACAGCTAGAAGCCATGCAGTCATTGCATGATGATTTTATCGATTTGTTTAAAACGCTGGCGCAACAATATCAGTGTATTATTCAGGCGGGTACGTTTCCGGTACGCATAGCCTCTGAAATCTATCGAAACCGCGCTTATTTATTTATGCCGGATGGTCAGTTTGATTATCAGGACAAAGTGATGATGACCCGTTTTGAAAAAGAACAATGGCTGATTAAAGGCGGACAGGAATTAAAGTGTTTTGATACCGAATACGGCAAAATTGCCATTAACATTTGTTATGACAGCGAATTTCCCTTATTGGCAAGAAAGCAGGCTGAAGCTGGATGCGTGTTAATTTTAGTACCTAGTTGCACCGATACGATTGCCGGTTTCCATCGGGTTAAAATCGGCTGTCAGGCAAGAGCGCTGGAAAATCAGTGTTATGTTGTGCAGGCCTCGTTGGTCGGTGATGCCGAGTGGTCGGAAGCAGTGGATGTTAATGTGGGAGCCGCCGCTATTTACACCCCCGTTGATAGAGGTTTTCCGGATAATGGTATTTTATCGGTCGGAACGTTCAATGCCGTTCAATGGGTCATTGGGGAAATATCACCCAACGCCTGTAAAACAGTTCGTGAACAGGGACAAAATTTTAATTACCGCGATTGGTCATTGCAAGCCGCTTTTGGGCTATCAACTTAACACGGGGAAGAACTTAAAGATATTACAGACCACGAAGACACGAAGACACGAAGTTCACGAAGAAAAACCAAAGAAAAATCTTCGTGATCTTCGTGTCTTCGTGGTGAAATGTCTTAACTTGATGTCTATGGTGGTGCGCGATGCGCACCCTACGCAGTCCCATTTTTTGTGATAAAAAAGTCTCGACTACTTTTGGTATTCTATGAAGAATGCCTTTTCAACAAAAAATAAAATCCGTTGAAATCCGTATAATTAGTGTCATCCGTGTTCTATGATTAAGGTCAACATCGACTTTAATTAAAAAGGGCTTCAAAACAAAAGCCGTTGTTTTGCAAGATGTCTTTTAATTTTTTTAAGCCTTCTATTTGAATCTGCCTGACGCGTTCCCTGGTTACCTCCAACTCTTGGGCGACCTGCTCAAGAGTCGCTTCCTCATAACCGCAAATACCATAGCGACGGCAGATAACTTCGCGCTGTTTTTCAGGGAGTTCAAGCATACATTTAGCAATATTTTCTTTCATATTGTCTTCTTGTATTTGCTCGTCGTGCGTTAAACTGTCGATATCTGAAATAGACTCAATTAACGGCGTGTCAATATTTTTGGCTCCCGGAATGTCTACAGACGTTACCCGCTCATTGAGTTTGAGCATTTTTTCAACTTTGTCCAGCGGCTTATTCATATAATCAGCAATGTCCTGAGCACTGGGGTCATGCTCAAGTGATTGTGCCAAATGGCGCTGCGCCTTAAGGTAAGTGTTCATTTCCTTGACGATATGAATCGGCAAGCGGATGGTGCGTGTTTGATCCATGATAGCCCGTTCAATAGTCTGGCGTATCCACCAGGTTGCATAGGTCGAAAATCTAAAACCTCTTTCAGGATCAAATTTTTCAACAGCTCGGATTAAGCCCAGGTTTCCTTCCTCAATCAAGTCCAGTAAAGGTAAGCCTTTATTCAGGTAACGATACGAGATTTTTACTACCAGACGCAAGTTGCTTTCAATCATGATCTTGCGGGCCACTTTGTCGCCTTGTAAAGCGCGAGCGCCATAGATTTTTTCCTGATCAGCCGTCAGCAGTTTTGAACGGCTAAGATCATTCAAATAGGCGCGGGTCGCATCAAACTCGCCATTGCTGGAGGATTTGGACGAGACAGCTTCCATTTTTTCGGGTATGACAGCACTATCAATATCTTCGTCAAGAGATAAATCTTCTTCACCCAGAATAGCGATTTCATCGTGTGATGGGTCAAACAATACGTTATTCATATTAATTTCCTGGTTAGTAGCCTTAGGTGACTGGCATTAAATATCTTTAAGTAATGTAACTGTCGATGACTTTCTTCCTGAGTCTACATTCAGGGTGCCATAATCAAAGCAAACAAATTCGCCAAAATTAGCGTATAAATGTACTTGCCTGCTTTATATAGCAATTTGTTCGTATTGGGGTTGATTTTTTCATAATTTACGCATCACTACAATAGGTAAAAATACCTACGTAATATTACCTATTTACAAAAAATGAAAAATAGTTATTTTTTTGGGAGTAGTTTTAATGGATTAATCGGCTTTCCATTTTTCCTTATTTCAAAATGTAAAGACGTTCGTTTGATACCTACGTCTCCCACTTTTGCAATAGCCTGTCCCTTTGCTACGCTTTCTCCCTCATTAACAAGCAGTCGACTATTGTTGGTATAAGCACTTAAATAAATAGCATTATGCTTGATAATGAGTAGCTTGCCGAAGCCAATCAGGCCTTGTCCATCATAGACAACTTTGCCTGCTTCAGTCGCTTTTATAAGCTGTCCTTGCTTCCCTGCGATATCAATACCTTTATTGCGGGATGGAGAAAATTTTTTTAAAACTTTTCCTGTTATGGGCCAGCCAAAGTTTAAGCCTGATATTTTTTCATGTTCAATTGAAGCACTTGATTGACTATTTTTGCGGTCTTTCTTTTGTGAAACATGACGCTTGGCCGACTCTTTTTTATGAGTATGCCTATGGGTTGAGTTTGATTTATGGGTTACTGAAGTGATGCTTTTTGTTGGCGGGATGTCTTTTTTCGCTGTGTTTTTCGGGTGTTTATCATTGACGAATTGATTGTTGCTTATCTTTACGGGCACATAATAACCCGCCTTGGCACTGGCATTTAATGAAGTTAATGCCATTAATATCAAGAGTAAGTAGCGCTTTAACGAGTAAAAATACATGATGTTATTTTTTTAACAATATTTTTTTAGCTAAATTTATTTTTGCGGCCAAATAATCAGAGCCGCCCCGGTCAGGATGTATTTTTTGCATTAATTTACGGTGAGCGGCAACAATGTCCTGTTCCGATGCCCCCGGTTTTAAACCCAATACGTCATAAGCTTCTTCTACAGACATTTTTCCTTTAGCGCTGGCCTCACTTTGACGTTGTGACGTGTTTTGTTTTGTACCGGAAAATGTCTGCCATAGTCTTTGTACTTGTGGCGCATAGCGCAGTAGTATTGGCATTAACCTGACCAGATACGCAATAACCAGGCCTGCCAGTGCAAACAGCCAGTTTAAGCGTCCGCTTGCCGTTAAATAAAGCAGCACCAAGCCAACAATACACAGCAATGAAATTCTGGCATATTTAGCCAATACCGTAGGCGATGCTTTTAAAAACGAGCGTAAGCCAAAAAATGCAATAATGATCAGCAATAAAATAAGATAAATTCGAATCAATGTTTTCTCCCGTATTAATAATGATCCCTACCCAATAATACCTTAGAATAAGCCATCCTTCGATAACAGTCTGATGAATTGATTACTATGCAACATGCTTATGTTCCCCTATTAGGTTTTGCCGCTTTTAGCGGAACCGGTAAAACGACGTTACTGACCCAAATCATTCCCATTTTAAAGCACCATGGCTTACGTATCGGTTTAATCAAACACAGCCATCATAATTTCCAAATAGACCAGCCAGGCAAAGACAGTTTCCGCTTACGAGAGGCGGGTGCTTCGCCCGTTATGCTGGTATCTACGCATCGTCGAGCCATCATTACCGAAATCACGCCGGAACAAGAGCCTCGACTGGATGATCAGTTAAAGCTGTTTGATCAATCCGAATTGGATTTAATTTTAGTTGA
This sequence comes from Methylococcaceae bacterium, assembly GCA_037130115.1. Taxonomy (GTDB): domain Bacteria; phylum Pseudomonadota; class Gammaproteobacteria; order Methylococcales; family Methylomonadaceae; genus Methylobacter_C. The sequence goes on along the minus strand of JBAXTQ010000082.1, from coordinate 9,767 downwards.
AGGTTTTAAAGCCGAGCCATTTTCTAAAATTGAATTACATCGCCCCTCACTTAATAAACCTTTACTGTATCCAAATGATCCTAATATTATTGCCATTGCTGCTGATGTTGCACTGGAAACGCCAGGCATGTTAACCCAACTGGACATCAATCAGCCTGAAATGATAGCCGCTTTTATTTTAAATCAATTCATGGGGCATTTATGATTGACTTATGCAGCCAGGAAGTCGAGCCTTTACTGTCTGTTGATGCAGCCTTGGCCACTATTAAAGCAGCCGTTTATGCCGTCGAAGAGTCAGAAAAAGTGGTCTTAAAAAACGCCTTGGGGCGAGTGCTCTCAGAACCGGTTTATTCGGCTATCAATAGCCCTCATGACAGAAATGCCGCCATGGATGGCTATGCTTTTTCCAGTCATGATATTAGCCATGAACAGCCCTTTACACTGAGTCTGGCAGGGGCTTCATGGGCAGGTCGGCCTTTTACCGGCTTGTTGCAACCCGGGCAATGTATCCGGATTTTTACCGGTGCTGTAGTACCCGTATTCGCTGATTCGGTCGTCATGCAGGAACACGTACAGGTTAACGGACAAACGATCTGTTTTTCAGCAAATACGCCGACAGGGCAACATATCAGACAAGTCGGTGAAGATGTAAAACAAGGCGACTTAGTTTTGGCTTATCCCAAAAAATTGAATGCCATTGATCTGGGTTTATTGGCTTCGGCCGGAATTGATGAAGTGACGGTTAAACGGCCGGTAAGAATAGCTTTTTTTTCAACGGGTGATGAGTTAACGGCATTGGGTCAGCCCTTGGCATCAGGGCAAATTTATGACAGTAATCGTTACACATTAAGCGGACTGTTAACGGATGCCTGCTACTGTGTAACGGATAAAGGCGTGATTGCTGATAACAGGCAGTTGCTTGAGGATAGCTTTATAGAGGCGGCAAAAAACCATGATGTCATTATTACTACCGGTGGTGCGTCAGTCGGTGAAGCCGATTATGTTAAAGAAATACTGGAGCGTTGTGGCAATGTCAATTTCTGGAAGCTGGCGATAAAACCCGGAAAACCGTTGGCTTTTGGAAAAATAGGTAACTGTTGTTTTTTTGGACTGCCGGGTAACCCGGTGGCCGTTATTGTCACGTTTAAGTACCTGGTTGCACCTGCACTTAGGCAATTATCCGGCGCACCGGAAGCAAAATCGTTGCAATTAACGGCAACCTGTACAACGCCGCTAAAAAAAGCGCCGGGGCGACAAGATTACCAGCGAGGTATTTTAAGCCAAGATAAAACCGGCGAATTTTTTGTGGCGTCCTCGGGCAAGCAAAGTTCAAATATACTGAGTTCCATGAGCCTGGCTAATTGTTATATCGTTTTACCCACTGAATGCACCGGTGTTAAAGTAGGTGACAAGGTCAGGGTTGACCTTATTGGGGATGTGGAGCTTATTTAGAAATGAAAAAAAATAACGTGAATATTTCCTTTTTGTTATTATTCCTACTGTGACCGGATATCGCTTAATGTGGCGATTAAAATGCCTGGGTTCACGCCCCTCTTAATGCTATACAAAGAATCACTCCCGCTGTTTGGCGAGAGTGTTAATTAAACTGTGGAGATAATTATGCACAAGGTTACGTTGATAAAAGGTGATGGTATTGGTCCTTCGATTATGGATGAGGCCGTAAAAGTTATTGATGCCTCAGGCGTAAAAATTCACTGGGAAGAAGCGTATGCCGGGGTGGCAGCTTTTGAAAAATTTGGTACGCCGTTGCCCGATGAGACTCTGGCCTCGTTTGATAAAACCCGCTTGGCTTTTAAAGGCCCCTTGACGACTGTTGTGGGAACGGGATTTAGAAGTATTAACGTAGCCTTGCGCCAACAATACGAACTGTATGCCAATGTTCGTCCGGCTAAAAGTTGGCCTGGCATAAAAACCCGTTACGAAGATGTTGATATTGTTATTGTCAGGGAAAATACTGAAGGACTCTACGCAGGACTTGAGCATTATCTGACGCCCAAAAAAGATATTGCCGAAAGTTTGGCGGTCGTTACCCGGGTCGCTTCACAACGTGTTATTGAGTATGCGTTTAAATATGCTCGCGATAATCAGCGTAAAAAAGTAACGGTTTGTCATAAAGCCAATATTTTAAAATATACTCAAGGGTTGTTTTTGGACGTTGCCCGAGAAACCGCAGCGCGTTATCCCGATATTCAGTTTGACGAGAAAATCGTGGATGCCGCTTGTATGCACATGGTCATGAATCCACAGCAATTTGATGTGGTGGTGACTACCAATATGTTTGGTGATATTTTATCGGATTTAACCGCCGGTCTGGTCGGCGGACTGGGTTTGATTCCAGGTGCCAATATTGGTGATGATGCCGCTCTATTTGAAGCCGTACATGGCAGTGCACCCGATATTACCGGAAAAAATCTGGCTAACCCGATTGCCGTTATTATGGCCGGCGTTATGATGTTAAATCATCTGGGCGAAACCGAAGCGGCAGGGCGCATTAAAACAGCGGTTGAAAAAGTCGTTAATGAGGGCAAGTTTGTTACTCAAGACCTTAATCCACAATCTACCTGTGGAACGGTCGAAATGGGTAATGCGATTGTGAGTGCTTTAGGGTAAACAACGCCTAAGTACCAACGGATTATTAAGGTCGTTATGAGCCTTAATAATCCTTAAGAGCGGCATGAAATAACTTTGCACTACCCATTTTAGTCAGCACAAAAATACAGAAGTTAGACCTGACAGGTTTATAAAACCTGTCAGGTCTGTCCCGTGTTGGTGAGGGAATATAAAGGGTCACGCTATTTTATGCCCATTTCCAGCCAGCAATAACACCCACCAACAATTAGCCCTTGCCGCGAGTACGGGTACGGGTAGGTGATTTGTCTTTTGCCGTTTCCATGGTTTCAAAACGTTTTTCAATAAACTGAATAATCATCTCGGCAATATCTTTTTCACTGGCGGCTTCAATACCTTTTAAGCCGGGTGATGAATTGACTTCCATAATCACCGGGCCATGGTTTGAGCGCAGCATATCGACACCACAGACATTCAACCCCATTATTTTTGCTGCACGCACGGCTGTAGAGCGTTCTTCAGGTGTCAGGCGTATTAAGGTCGCGGAGCCGCCGCGATGCAGATTTGAACGGAATTCGCCATCCAAAGCCTGACGTTTCATTGAGGCAACTACCTTATCACCGACTACAAAGCATCGAATGTCGCTGCCGCCGGCTTCTTTAATAAATTCTTGAACCATAATATTGGCATTTAGCCCCATAAAAGCCTGAATAACGCTTTCTGCGGCATTATGGGTTTCTGCCAATACGACTCCGATTCCTTGAGTACCTTGTAACAATTTAATCACCAAGGGTGCGCCACCCACTTGAGAAATCAAATCCTGAATATCATCCGGATTATTTGCAAAACCGGTTACCGGCAAACCAATGCCTTTTCTGGCCAGTAATTGGACTGAGCGTAATTTATCTCTTGAACGTGATATGGCTACCGATTCATTGAGCGGGAAGACATTCATCATTTCAAATTGCCTGAGTACAGCGGTGCCGTAAAATGTTACGGAAGCACCAATTCTTGGAATAACAGCATCAAATCCGGTTAAGTCTTCTCCCCGATAATGGATGGATGGATTATGCGAGGTAATATTCATATAGCAACGCAAAACATCCAAAACCCGTACCTCATGTCCGCGAGCTTGTGCGGCCTCAACCAAGCGAGCGGTTGAGTAGAGTTTAGGGTTGCGGGACAAAATAGCAATTTTCATGGTTTCTCGAATTAACGCTTAAGATTAAGGTATATTTTGGCATGAAATAGAATAACAAGCATTAGAAATACCTGTTTAATAGTAAAAACTAGCCGTTTATTAAGGAAATTATATTAATTAATGCCTGAAAAAAATTCTGCATATCATGTGATTCGCGATGTTAAGGCAAAATAGTAAAAGCACTGTTTTTAAAGTTTAAGCCTGAATACTATTTTTTTTGGTATGGTAAACAGGTCAATGCCGCTATGTTTTTTTTATCTTAAAATAGAAGTGATGATAAAAGCGCTTCGGGGTTACTCATCTGCCAACGCTCCGCGTTGTGTGACGCGGGAGCGTCACTGATGGTATTCCCACTTGCCCACAGTTAAATACAATAACACCGTAGGAGCGGGCCATGCCCGCGATATTTTGGCTGCAATGCTTAGCTTTAACTTCTTCATCGCGGGCATGGCCCGCTCCTACTATGGGCAGTGACACCGAAGCGTGGGAACGCTTACTTGGGCTCTGTTAATTCCAGAAAATGAGCGGGCTTTTTATCAATGGCAGAGGGTTTTGAAGTGTCGGGTTTATTAACGCTGTCTGTGCTTTTATTAGCGGGTGTTGATGGCGTGGTATTTTTCCCGTTGCTGGCACCTTTAGTTGCTCCGGAATCAGAACTCTCGTCATTCAGGTCTGGATCAGTGTCATCAGGAAGATTGCCGTCATGGATAAGATAATCACGGTTTTGCTCATAAGAGTTTTTAATAAAATCGTAACGATCAATAGAACCTTCGTTAACGATTTTTTCAGTCGTCATTAAGTGCGCTCGTTTATCAGTAACATCAAGAACTTTTGAACCCGCTGTGGCGGCGGTAGCTGCCGCACCTCCAAATATGGAAACATAAGTTAGCGGATTAAATAAGGCATCGCCTACCAGTCCAAACGTATCTCTGGGTGAACTGGGTCCAAAAATGGGCAGCACCAGATAAGAGCCTGACGGAACCCCCCAATACCCTAAAGTCTGCCCAAAATCTTCTTTGTGCTTGGGCAAATCAATCATTGTTGCTACGTCAACAAAACCGCCAACACCAGCTGTTGTATTAATCAGGAAACGACTGGCATCCATTCCACTTTGTGCCATTTTAAATTGCAGCAAGTCATTGACGGTTACGCCAATATCGTTAATATTGCTGAAAAAATTGGTTATGCCTTCATTGACAAATTCCGGCGTTATCCACTCATAGCCTTGTGCCAGTGGTTTTACAATAGCCTTGTCGAGATTATCATTAAATGTCTGAGTCCCCCGGTTCCAGCCTACCCAAGGATCATTCTGCTCAGGAACGGTTGTTGCCGTTGACGCACAACCTGCCAGTGTAATCGAGACGACCAGGCTGCTCAATAATAGCGGTGTATGGAGGGTAGGTTTTTGCATGCTCATGATTAATCTTGTCCTGGTTTGTTAGTGTTTTTATTATTTAGCGTTACCATCTGTGTCTACGAGACACGCAGGATTTTAATATTTGTAAAGTGGTTACTTGATCACGCGATCTGTTTAACCCGTTTTACAGCAAAGTAAATCCGGTCATTTAACGCTCAAACATAAATTATATCAATTTCTTTTATGTTTCTGGTAGACAAAAACAAATGGTGCTTCTTAAGCACACAGAATGTTTTCCACAATTACTGTGTATAAGCTTGTGTATAATGCGTCGATAATAGCGGTCAGGCCTTATGTTACCGGTCTTTTTGTTAAGTTGTAGTCTTTATATACAGATAACTTAAAAAATACAACCCTGACTTGTGAATGCTATTTTTAAGCAACTTTTTTATTTTTACTACGGATATTAACGGACTGCCATGCCTCTTTTTATTGTCTTTAGCCTTACCCTGTGTTTCATGGTACAAAATACCTATTCACTACAAAGTCTGCTTAGTGCGCCGTTATTAACTGATATCAGTTTAGGTGTCGCCATGATCAGTATTTTGGGGAGCGTGTTTAAAAAACGGTGGATCTTAATCTGGTATGACATTTTCTCCAGCAGTACCTTGTTAATCTGGTTTGCTTATTGGAAGCCTTTGTTTAAAGACGATTCACCGATATTTTTTTTCTACCCGCTTTATTTTGCGCTGGTTACGGCCTTCGTTTCGTTATTTTTTATCGGTCAGCGGGATAAAATTGATGAGGAAAGCTTTCGTTTTATGCGCTCTTATTCAAAAAAAAACCTGTTACAGTCTTGGATTTTAATGATTTGCGTTTTAGGCAGCTTGGGGTTGCAGGAAAATTTCATGTTGTATCCCGTTATGATGACACTGTTGATTATGCGCTTTGCTTTAACAAGCTGCATGGAAGGCCAAGAAGAGTAGAGTGTTCCGGCTTTCAATTTTAAGCGGAGCACTTTAACAGATAATCGCTATTCCAGCTTAAGGCAACTCGCTAATGGGGCAGGGCAGTCACCTAATAAATCTTGCCGGCAATCAGGACTGATTTATTTTGTTAAGGTAACTCGTAATAAATCCCCCTCACCTTATAACACCGTAGGAGCGGGCCATGCCCGCGATATTTTGGCTGCAATGCTGGGCTTTAGCTTCTTCATCGCGGGCATGGCCCGCTCCTACGGGGTATTTTCTGCGTGCTGCCTAAGAATGATGATAGTGCGTTTTTCCAGGCTTGGTTTTGCTAACACTCTTTTTGTTCTTGTTAACCGACGAGGTTTTGATGACGTGCTTGTTTTTACTGGCAGGTTTACTCTTTGCGTAAGACTTGCTCTTACCTGACTGTTTGATATGTTTAACAGGTCTGTTACTGTTTAGATGTCGACTTTTGCTGACATGCTTGCTGTTACCGACAATCCGGCGGGTATCATTATCATTTGAACCAATCGTTGTCGGCGCTGCATTGCCACAACCCAGTTGATAGGGTGGCGTGCCTGCTGAACTGGTTGCCATGGTGCTGATGTTTTTAACAGGATAAGGGTTAAATCGGTTGGCAAAACCATCATTCATCATGTTAATCATTAACTGATAACGTTCCGGACTGGTCATTCCACCCAATATGACGCCAATTAGATGTTTGCCATTTTGGCTGGCTGTAGAAATAAGATTGTAGCCAGACCCGCAAGTAAATCCGGTTTTCATACCTTCTGCGCCGGGATAGCTGGCGGTAAATTTGTTAATGCCACGCAGTTCGCGGCCTTTAAAATTAAAAGTATGTGTAGAAAAATAGGGATAATAGTTAGGGAAATTTCGTTGCGTCTTCCAGGCAAGCATGGCCATATCACGCGAAGTCGTTACCTGCCATTGATGCGGAAGTCCGGTTGCATTCATAAAATGCGTGTCGTACATACCTAAGGAATGCGCTTTGGAAGTCATTTTTACGGCAAAACTTTCTTCAGTGCCGCCCAGATGTTCAGCCAAAACCACAGCCGCATCATTTGCCGAACGGGTAATAAGGGCTAAAATTGCATCTTCTACCGTTAACGTCTCGCCTTGTCGCAGACCCAACTTGCTGTTCGGCTGGAGAGCGGCGTGTCGGGATGCTCGCAAGGTATCATAAAGATGAATTTGTCCCGCTTGTAACGCATCAAAAGCCATATAAAGCGTCATTACTTTGGTGAGCGAAGCGGGATACCATGAATGAGTTGCGTTTTCTTCGTGCAATACACTACCGTTATCCGCATCGATTATTATGGCGGCATGTTGCCCATAACTGGACGCAGGCACCATCAAAAACCAGACAGGCACCAAAATAAGTAGTATCGATTTCACAGTATTCATTTAAAAAAAGGGTCTCTAATAGGTTATGGTTGGTATGTTTACTGACTATGGACTAGTAAGTTAAGCTATTTCCTGGGTAATCAATTGAAAACTTAAGTTAATTAAGGGTTGGCTGACGAGTGCAGTTGATTGCGGTTTTTTTAATAAAAAAACTGCAATGACAGGCAAATACAACAAAGGGGAGGTGCATAATCCGGATTATACAATTGATAAAAACAGCCCGTTGGCTATACAGTAATAAATTCAGTTAACGTCCATAAACAGTGGTGGAGCGGTATTCTATCAAATGACGCGCGTTGATAAAACGCTATTTTATTAAAATCGCCACAATTATCAACGGATGGTTAATTTTTTGGCACAATTATAAGGCGCTTTGCCAAGGCAAATTCCCCAATAACTGCCAAAGTTACCTTCTTCATCCGGTTTCCAGTTTTCTGAAAACGCTTCAAAAACAACGCCTGACCTGTTATTTTTAGCCAGTTTTTTAAAGGTTGATTCAACGACCAGCGTTTGGTTTTTTTTGTTTGCAATACCGCAATGCTCTCCGGTTTTACGATTGATTTCAGTTCCTCCTTCGGGGCCATTGGGCCAGCCAAATTCAGTGACTATAATTTCTTTATCGGGATAAGTCCGGTGAACATCTTCGACTCGCGCAAGATGATAGTCTGCGGCCTTTTCTGCGGATGTGCAGGTATGGCGGCCGGAAAACTTGTTTTCCCACCAGGGAAATATGTTGATGCCTATCCAGTCAACCTGAACTCCAAAACCGGTCTGCGCACAGGTCAAGGATCGATTGCACCACTCCCACCAAGTATCTATGGTAGTAATCGGTTGAGTTACACCGGCTTTGCGCAAAGCATCAATACAGCGGGTAATCTCACCATCAAAAGCATAAGCGTGACGGGTTCTTACTTCGGAACCGCAGCTTAGTTTTATAATGGTTTTTGGGAAGGCCTTGGCTACTTCAATGCCTTTAACAATCGATTGAGAATTAACCGCCAAGTCATCATCCAGCCAGAGAATGGCAATAACTTTAATATGTCGTGCTTCAGCGGCTGTAAAAATAGCGTCCAGTCCGTTAAGAACGCCGTAAGTCATGATGCAACGAAAAGGCGTTTGCTTAATGAGGGTGTCCAACAACTCACTGATTAATTCTTTGGAGGGATGCGCTCCATAATTAGGATTAAACTGTCCCACATAAGGGCTAAAAGCGGCACATTGCAAGGTCTCTTGCTGAGGGTTTTTAATCTGCTTGTCGGCAGACGCAGGGTGACCATAGCTTAACAGCATGATAGACATCATAAATAATAACAAATGCTTCATAAATCCCTCATAAAAAATAACTTAATGCGACTAATGTCAGGTACTATCATAGGCGATTTTTATTTTTGGCTGTAAATTTTATTAACTCAAGTTAAGACTTTCACTACGAAGAACACGAAGATTTTTTTTGGTTTTTATTCGTGTCTTCGTGGTCTGTAATATCTTTAAGTTGATGTGTATGAGACCGTAATAAGACCACCCAAGCCTGTCCTGAGCTTGTCGAAGGGCGTAGCGTGTGCCGGAAACGCTTATTCTCGTTTAAGCCCGAAAAGCCTTATTCCGGCCTACGCACCCACACCTTGTCAGTTTGGAATACAAACCGAGGTTTGTACTCCGGCTTTTAGGCAACTTTCAATAAATAAGTGTCTGTATCGAGTTACGGTTAGTGCCTAAAAACTGATGCCAACTACTCATCCCTTCACACAAACAACCTGCTTAAGGCTATGCAAAATTTCGGTCAAGTCGTTTTGGTCTGCCATAACGCAATCAATATCCTTGTAAGCACCGGGAATTTCATCCAGCACGCCTTTGTCTTTCCTGCAAATAACACCGGCAGTTTGTGCGACTAAATCCGCTTCGGTAAAGCATTTTTCGGCGGCAGTTCGACTCATGCGACGTCCGGCACCATGAGCACTTGAATTAAAACTTTCCGGGTTGCCTTTGCCCACGACAATGTAACTGCGAGCGCCCATGCTGCCTGGAACAATGCCGATATCACCAGTCCGTGCACGAATGGCACCTTTTCTGGTCACCCATACGTCTGAGCCAAAATGGTGTTCTTTGGCGATATAGTTATGATGGCAATTAACGACTTCGGTCGTGACTACAAAAGGCGGAAGATGACGCGCCAAGGCAGACAAAACCAGTTCGAGCATCGACTGGCGATTTTGCATGGCATATT